>JASIBJ010000022.1 GCA_030045215.1 Streptosporangiaceae bacterium
TCCTTGTAGGACAGCAGCAGGTTGCGGTCGACGGCCTCGTACGTCTGCCCGTGCGGGTCGTAGATCTTGGCCGTCGGGAACAGCGAGTCCATACCGAACGTCCGGGCCTCGTCCGGGATGATCGGGACGAACCTCGCGCCGATCTCGGCGTCCTTCATCAGGTCCTTGAGCAGCCGGACGAACGCCATGGTGGTGGCGACCGGCTGCTTACCCGAGCCGCGGCGCAGCTCATCGTAGACCGACTCCGTTGGCAGGGCCAGCGGCCTCGCGCGGACCACGCGCTTGGGCAGATAGCCGCCCAGGGCCGCCCGACGCTCCTTCATGTACTGGATCTCGTCGGAATTCTCGCCGGGGTGATAGTAAGGCGGGAGCTCGGCTTCCAGCGCGGCGTCGGGGATCTCCAGGTACAGCCGGTCCCTGAACTCCTTGAGCTCGGCCACCGTGAGCTTCTTCATCTGATGGGTGGCGTTGCGGGCCTCGAAGTCCGGACCGAGGGTCCAGCCCTTGATCGTGTGGGCCAGGATCACGGTCGGCTGCCCGACGTGCTCGGTGGCGGCCTTGAACGCCGCGTAGACCTTCCGGTAATCGTGCCCGCCGCGGGACAGGTTGCGGATCTCGTCGTCCGAGAGGTGCTCGACCATCGCGCGCAGCCGCGGGTCGCCGCCGAAGAAGTTCTCCCTGGTGTAGGCGCCAGACTCGACCGCATAGGTCTGGAACTGGCCGTCGGGGGTCGTGTTCATCTTGTTGACCAGGACGCCGTCGGTGTCCTTGGCCAGCAGAGGGTCCCAGTCCCGGCCCCAGATGACCTTGATGACGTTCCAGCCGGCGCCGCGGAACGTGGCCTCAAGCTCCTGGATGATCTTGCCGTTGCCCCGCACCGGGCCGTCGAGCCGCTGCAGGTTGGCGTTGATCACGAAGGTGAGGTTGTCCAGTTCCTCGCGGGCGGCCAGCGCTAGCCCGGCACGTACCTCCGGCTCATCGGTCTCGCCGTCCCCCAGGAAGCACCAGACGCGCGAGCGGCTGGTGTCCTTGAGCTCGCGGGCCAGCAGGTAGCGGTTGAACCGGGCCTGGTGCACGGCGTTGATCGCCGACAGGCCCATCGAGACGGTCGGGAACTCCCAGAAATCGGGCATCAGCCGCGGGTGCGGGTACGAGGGCAGCCCACCGCCGGGGTGCGACAGTTCCTGGCGGAAGCCATTCAGCTGCTGCTCGGTCAGGCGCCCCTCGAGGAACGCCCTGGCGTAGATGCCGGGCGCGGCGTGGCCCTGGAAGAAGACCTGGTCGCCGGACTCGCCGTGATCCTTGCCGCGGAAGAAGTGGTTGAAGCCCACCTCGTACAGGCTGGCCGCCGAGGCGTACGTGGCGATGTGGCCGCCGACGCCGAGGCCAGGCCGGTTGGCCCGGCTGACCATGATCGCCGCGTTCCACCGTATGTAGGCCCGGATCCGCCGCTCGACATACTCGTCCCCAGGGAACCAGGGCTCGCGCTCGGGCGGGATCGTGTTGATGTAGTCAGTGCTGCGCAGGCCGGGAACGCCCACCTGCTGCTCCCTGGCCCGCTCGAGCAGCCGGAGCATGACGTACCTCGCCCGGGCCCGGCCATGGGTCCGGACGATGTCATCGAAGGATTCGATCCACTCCCTGGTCTCGTCCGGGTCTATGTCCGGCAGCTGAGTGGGCAGTCCGTCGCTGATGATGGAGAAGCGCTGGCGTCCGGAGGCCACGGGTTTATTCCTCGCCTTTCAGCGGGCTAGCCGGCGCTCCGCCAGCGGCCCGTCGGATGGAGAACGCGGCTGCCTGCCGGCCGCGTCCAGTCGTCTTGTGTCTCTTCCAATCCTGGTACCCATCGCCCGGAAACGCATCTCTACCGGCGGGTAACAGGTGGCGCGGCCAGTGCGTCGCTTGGTGCGGCCGCGCGAGGCGGACCGGGGTACCGAGGACCCGCCTCGTTCCCATTATCGTCGAAGGAACGAGGGACCAGGTTAAGCCGACCACCCATGCTAAACCATCGCAAAACACCACGTTGAAGTCGGCCCCGGAAGGCCGACTAGCCTGGGAATTAGATCTCGGTGCTAATTGTGACTTGCGCACCGCGCCGACCCAGTGTGAACTGTCGGGTCAAGAGCAGCAGATGACGCGGAACCGTGTTAGCCAGGACCCGAACTGGGCATTGTGCCGAGATCTCGGGAACTAGCCGGCTCGGCGAGGCGGGAAGGATCAGGAGGACGTTAGTGAGCGCGACCGCGGGCCAGGCGCAGGATCAGCGCGACCTGGCCGAGCGACTTGGCATCAAGCCGGGTCACGTGGTGCAGGAGATCGGCTACGACGACGATGTGGACGAGGCCCTTCGGGCGTCGGTCGAGGCGCTCGAGGGCGCAGAGCTGGTCGACGAAGATTATGACGACGTTGTCGACGGAGTCATCCTCTGGTGGCGGGACGGCGATGGCGATCTGGTCGATGCGCTGATGGATGCGTTGACCCCGCTTGCTGACGGGGGCTACATCCTGCTGCTCACGCCCAAGACCGGCCGCGAAGGGCACGTCGAGCCGAGCGAGATCGGCGAGGCGGCACCGACCGCTGGCCTGTCCCAGACGTCGACGGGCAGTGCGGGGCGGAACTGGTCAAGCACCCGGCTCGTCGCGCCAAAGGCACGCAGGTAGCGCCCTCCGCTTGATCCGGGTGCCGGCCTGGCGGCGCGGGGTGGCACACTGAGTCCGTTCGGAGCCTTGCTCACGTTGCGGCTTCGCCTGAGCCGCGATTGTGGCTGCTTTCCAAATCCGCGCTGAGAGGACCAGTCCATGGCGGTTGAAGTCGGCGATCAAGCCCCTGACTTCGAGCTCAAGGACCAGCACGGAACGCCGGTCAAGCTGTCGGAGTTCCGCGGCAAGAAGAATGTCGTGCTCGTCTTTTATCCGCTCGCGTTTAGTGGCGTGTGCACGAGCGAGATGTGCGCGATTCGCGACGACTTCCCCGAAGTTACGAGGGACGACGTCGAGCTACTCGCTGTCTCGGTCGATTCCGGCTTCGTACTGAGGACCTGGGCCGACCGGGATCATTTCAATTTCGCCATGCTCTCTGACTTTTGGCCACACGGGGCCGTGGCGAAGTCCTACGGTGTCTTCGACGAGGAGAAGGGCGTCGCGATCCGCGGCACCTTCATCATCGACAAGTCCGGTGTCGTTCGCTGGAAGGTCGTTCACCCTATCCCACAGGCACGTGACATTGCCGAGTACCAGAAGGCTCTTGCCGAGCTCGACTAGCGCTCGCGCGGCCCGACCTGGCAGCCCGGCAGAATCGGAACTGGATGCCCTGCTATCGGTGCGGTACCCGGCAGGTTGACCCGGAACGGGGCGAGAGCCCCTGGCGCCGGGGCGTACGGGGGGACCGTCAGGTACTGATCTGCCCGGGCTGCCAGGCCGCCGTCGACTGGACGGCGGACCTGGACCGGTGCGCGGTATGTTCGAGTGTCCACCTGCTCCGCCGGCTCGGCGAGGCCGAGTGCCGGGACTGCGGCTGGGTCGGCCAGCCAGTGGCCGCGGCCGCGCTGACGGGCGAGCCTGGCCCTGGCGGGCAAATTTTGCCCGGATCGGCTGCGGTCCGGGACGAGACGGCGGACGACGCCATGTCGAGCCTGACCGAGGAAGTCGAGCAGGCGCTGTCTCGAGTGCTGCGGACGTCGCTGCCCCCGCGCCCGCCGTACGCGATGTCCTGACCCTCCTGTTAGCTCAGCGCCAGTGCCGGCTGGCTGCCTCGCGCTAGTCGCCCCCACCTCAGCTCAGCGCTCCACCGTTGACGTGGGTCCTCTGGGCGGTGATGTGGCTGGCCGCGTTGCTCCGCGGGTTCGAGTAGCTGTCGTGAGCCAGCTCAGTGGCGTTGTGCCTTCCGGCTGCAGGGGACTCGCTGGCCGGCGCACGAGTCAGGGGCAGAGCGGTACGCTTGGGCGCGGTAATCTCCAGCGGGACTCGGGGCGCATAGCTCAGTGGCAGAGCACTCGCCTTACAAGCGAGGGGTCACTGGTTCGAACCCAGTTGCGCCCACCAGCACAAACGCTTTGATGATGATCACGCAGATACCACGGCGTGCCATTGACGTGCCATTAGCCCGCGTCCGGGCCGCCGCCGCGAGCGAGTTCCCGGTATGACGAAGATCATGAAAGTGCAGACCCGGAACACCGATCGCAGAGA
>JASIBJ010000180.1 GCA_030045215.1 Streptosporangiaceae bacterium
GGGAACGGCTACACCCGCGACTACCCGGTCGAGCGCTGGCACAGGGACGCGAAGATCTTCACTATTTTCGAGGGCACGTCGGAGATCCAGCGCATGATCATCGGCAGGGCAGTAACCGGGCTTGACGTGCGGTAATAGTCGCAGGGCATGGCGCTGGCGCGGATCTTGGATGGGGCTGTGAACTCGGGTTTCTGGCGGCTGACCGTTTGCCCGTTATTCCTGGTTGATTCCCGTCAGTTCCCGAGGGCGTCGTGCTGAGTTGGGACCGGGTCCGACCTTGAGGGACAGCCTCAGTCTGCGCCTGCTTAGAGCTGGGCACGCGATCACCCGCCACCGGCACGATGCCTCGGTCTGCGCAGGCATTGCCAGCACCGTTTCGAATCTCCTCAAGGAGCCGAACGAACTCCTCGGCGTGAAGACGTGTCACGGCACAGCGACATGTTCGCTGTCCCCCTGACCATTTGTCCGTCGTTTACCTTGACCTTTGCCGCTAGCGGGTCTCGGCCAAGGGGGGAGCTTAGGTGCGCCGTGCCTCCGCTGCTGGCCGATCATGAGAGGCGGTGGCGGGCCCAAAGGAAGCATAGGCCGGCCAGGGCGAGCGCGAGCGCAATGTAGATCGCGGTCTCATACCACTGGAAAGCCCAGTAGCGGCTGGCGGGCTGGTAGATCACCACCTGCCGCAGGTGCATGCGGCCAATCGCCGCGTTGCATGCGTGTATGGTCGAGCTCCCAGGGAGGCAGCTCTGGGGGGCCGTGCCGAGATTCGTGCTGCCGGACGCGGTGGTGACCTGGCTGGAGTAGATCCACGCGCCGGGCAGGCTCGGCGTCACGCCGAGGGACAGGTGGTCGCCCGGCGTGGTGATCGCCATACTGGTGGCCCGTCCCAGGCTGAGCGACGACACGGCGCGGATGGGTGCGATGAGGTGAGCCCGGAGCCCGAGGCTGAAGGCCACTTGAACCCCGGCGTAACCGGCGATAGTGACGGCCATGGCGGGGACGGTGCGGCGGATCAGGAGCCCGGCCGTGACGCCGAGCGCGAAGGCGAACGCGGCGTAACCGATCGGGGCGATGTCGCGCTCGCCGAACACCCCCGGGTCAAGCAGGCCAGGGCCGACCCGGTCGAGCGGGCTGGACCACCAGGTCACCATGAGGCTGAGCAGCCCGGCTGCGGCCATGCTGGCCAGAGCGGCCAGACCCAGTTTGACTGCAAGCCACTGGCTTCGGGTCACACTCTGGGTCCAGGCCAGCCGGTGCGTGCCCGCCTCGAGTTCGTGGGCGATCAGCGGTGCCCCCCAGAACGCCCCGATCAAAGCAGGGATGACCTGCATGACGAAATTGGTCAGCTTCTGCAGGAAGCTGTCCTGGGACATGAACGCGCTGACTGCGGTCTGGCAGTCATGGTGCGCCCCGCAGGTCGCCACCGTGGTGTCGTACAGATGCGCCAGCTGCGGGCCGGTCGCCGCGAACATGACGGCGAGGACGGCCAGGGCTCCGGCGGCCACCAGGGTCTGGACGCGGAGCTGGCGCCAAGTCAGCCAGATCATCGCTGCACCTCCAGTGCGGGCTTGCGCCGAGTGTCGGGGATGCGGCTCATGTAGGCGAGAACCAGATCCTCCAGGCCGACCGGCGAGACTGTCCAGACGGGGTCGAGGATCGCGGTGCCACTGCGGACGGTGAGGGTGGTCTGCCGGTCGGTGTGGCTGGCCGAGATGACTTCCTGGCCGGCCGGGAGACCAGCGGTGTCGCGGCGCGGCCCGGTGAGCAGATGGTGGGTGGCGAGAAGCTGCTCGACTTCGCCGGCGACCTGCACTCGGGAGCCTACGAGCACAATCAGGTAGTCGCAGACCCGTTCCAGGTCGGCGACTAGATGCGAGGACATCACGACGCTGATCCCCTGCTCGGCCACGGCCTCCATCAGGCCTCGCAGGAATTCCCGCCGCGCCAGCGGATCCAGGCTGGCGACCGGCTCGTCGAGGATCAGTAGTTCGGGCTTCTTGGCGACGGCCAGGGTCAGGGCGAGCTGGGCACGCTGGCCGCCAGAGAGCTTGCCGGCCCGCTGGCCTGGGTCGAGGTCCAGCCGCTCGATCCGGTCCCTGGCCATCCCGGCGTCCCAGCCGGGGTTAAGGTGGGCGCCCAGGCGCAGGTGATCAGCGACTGTCAGCCCGGAGTAGGTTGGCGTGTCCTGGGCCACAAACCCGACCCGTGCCAGCTGCGCCCGGCTGGCACCTGGCCGGCCGCCGAGCACCTCGATCGTGCCCGTTGTCGGCTGCAGCAGGCCGGTGGCCAGGTGCAGCAGCGTTGTCTTGCCAGCGCCGTTAGGGCCAACAAGACCCACGACCTGCCCGGCCGGGATGTCCAGGGTGAAGTCGGTCAGCGCCCAGCGCCGGTGATACTGCTTGCCCAGACCGCGGGCTGTCAGGACGACGGCGCCAGTCACGCTATGTCCTCCCCTTCTTCGGCAGCGGACCGAAATGTAGTCAAGAAGAGAGCCTCGATGCTCTCATCGTCGAGCCCGGTCCGGCGCGCCTTGCTGAGCCAGCGCTGCAGATCGCGGCGGAGCGGCCCGAGCGCGGCGAGCGAGCCGTCGCTCAGGGTGCCGGTCACGAAGGTCCCAAGCCCCGGCCGGGCCGCCACCAGGCCCTCGTACTCGAGCTCGCGGTAGGCCTTCAGAACCGTGTTGGGGTTGATCGCCAGCCGCCCGACCACGTCCTTGACTGTCGGCAGCTGGTCACCCTCGCGCAGCAGGCCCAGCCGCAACGCCTGGCGCACCTGGTGGATCACCTGCAGGTATGGCGCAACGCCGGAGCGAGCGTCCAGGTGAAACTCGATCACGTTTCCTCAATCAACTAGATTCCTAGTACTATAGCCTCACAGGAGGATGACGTGTCAAGTACGTCGGGGACGCCGGCCGCCTCCCCGCGGGCCGTTCGGGCTGCAATTCAGCTGCACCGATCCCGATGGTTATCCGGACGGCGTGCTGCAGGAACTCGGTCGGCGCGCCGATGCCTGCCAACCCAGGCGGCATCTGCTAACGGATTTGCTCAGTGCGCCGCAAGGCCTCTGTTGATTCGAGTGAAGGTGGGCGAGGATCGCAAGGAACTCCAATGCGTGTGCCCTGCAGCCGCGATGGGCGCGCTGAGTTGGTGCTGATATGAGTCAGCGACTGACGTAGCGGGCGAGCAGGGGGACAAGGACCTGCGCGTTGGGGCTTCCCCACCCGGTCACCGGGTCCCACCCGGGCACGGCCTGGTAACCAGCGATGGTCCCCCTTGGGGACTCGACGGTGTTGGTGCCTATGGTCACGTCGTGAAAAGCCTGATGGTAGGAGGCACTGCGGCCGATCCGATACAGAGCGGGATTGACGAAACCCAGGCGTCGGCCCGCGTACTGGTCGGCCAGTGCGATGACGGCGGCCCATAGCGGAGCGGCGGCACTGACCCCGCCACCGCTAAAGAAGTAGTTCTGGCCGCCGCTGCTGATGGCGGTGGCCCAGCCGTGCCGATAGTCAGCGTTGGCGGCCACGTCGGGCACGCCCCGGGCGGCGCCGATGTCAGCGATGCCATCCTGGTAGGCGGGCCGGCGGAACAGTCGGCTGAAGCCGCCGCCGCCGGACCCTGATGAGGTGTTCCACGTGGTCTCACTCACGTAGGCATCGGTTGTGCGGCTGGCTTGCAGGCTGGTACCGCCGACGGCCAGCGTGAGAGGGTCTGAGGCCGGCAGGTCGACCCCTTTGACTGAGGTTGTCGTACCCGGACAGGGACTGATGCCAGCGCCGTTGTCACCCGTGGAAACGACGAAGGTCACCCGGTCGCGCTCAGCGGCCTGCAAAGCCGAGTTCCACTGATTTACCTCAGCTTGGGTGAAGCACTGCTCTCCGGCGCCGGCACTGAGCTCGATCACGCCTCCCTGCGCAAGGCCGAGGCGCAGGGCGGCGACGATGGCCGGGCTCACTTTCCCGATGCTGGCCGTATACGGTGACGGAATCAGCATCTCCCGGATCGCGGCGTCTGGCGCAAGGGCGTGCACGATCTCGGTGTCGCCCACTTCCTCGCCGTCCGCCAGCCACGGCGATGCCACGCGCGCCAGGGTGTTCACAACCTGCAGCTGCGCGGCAGGCAGGCCGAACGTGCGGTCAAACAGAGCTAGGTCTTGCCTGATGTCGGAGACCGCTGGCGCTCGGAGGGTCGCTGCAGGTGGGAATTCCAGCAGCACGACGGTCTGCCCGCGGCCCGTGATCCCGTGATCTAGCAGCGGCTGGATGCCGTAGGCAATCAGAAGCTGTCGGGGTGTGTCACACGACTGGGAGGTCAGGCAGTCCGCCTGCACGGTACCGGACGGGGCGACCGTCTCCGTCGCAGCGGCGGCGGGCGTTCGCGTGCTGCCAGCAGACAGCAGGTGTTGGCAGGCGGCGTTAGCGCGTGCCGCGGGGCCGCTGGGGTTGATGTCTACGTGCGTGTGAGTGCCCGGGCCGGCCGATGGATTGGGGTAGGGAAAGCCCGGCACGCCGTGGGCTCGCATGCACTGCGCGAAGGCAAGCTCCGCGCGGTAGGCCTCCGGCCGTGTCGAGACAGAGCCCCCGGAGGACGAGGAGTGAATGCCAACGCTGCACGCGGTGGCCAGCACCGCGGCGGCTGCCGCGACAAGCCAGGCCGCGGGCCGCGAGCCAAGGTTAGCTCTGGTCTTGCTGTGCATCGAGGCCTCCTCAAAGCTGCCGTGCGCCATCGCGTCTTGTTGTACACATCGGGTGGTCACTGTGTGGCAACAGAAAATGTTGCCTGGCTGTCACCTGTGACCTGCGATCCTGTGACCTGGGTGGCTTGCTGATTGACGTACCGCTGGTCGC
>JASIBJ010000181.1 GCA_030045215.1 Streptosporangiaceae bacterium
CCCGCCGATCCGGCTCTGGGACGCCGGGGTGCCCAACCGGGCCGCGCTGGCCATCATGACCCGCAACTCGCGGATGCCCGAGTCACTGGCCGCGGATCTGGACGCGGAGTGCTCGGCGTGCCTGCTCGGCGCCCGGCGGCTGGCCGGGCTGTTCGGCCGCTACGGCAAGCCAGCCGTGGAGGCCTGCTTCGACGAGATCGTGGCCGCGACGACCCGCACCTACCGGCAGGAAATTCTGGCCAAGATCCCGCCGGGCACGTGGACGTGGGAAGACTACGCCGAGCATGACGGCGTCGACGAGCCGCGGCTGCATGCCCAGCGCATCACCATGACCAGGACCGACGGCGACAACCCGCGGCTGATCCTGGACTTCACCGGCACCGGCCCGCAGGCCAAGGGCCCGATCAACCACTGCGCCAACTACGCTGACGGTAACTTCCTGGCCAAGTGGCTGGCCCCGATCCTGCGCAACCTGGCCGACACCCCGCAGCGGGCCGCGCAACTGGACGTGAACGAGGGCGTCGTCGACCTCCTCGAGCTTCGCTTCCCGCCGCCAGGCACGCTGCTCACGCCGGTATTCCCCGCCCCGACCAACGCCCGCACGTTCGTGATCCTGCGCCTCCTGGGCGTGTTCGCCGGAGTGCTGGCCAAGGCCGTGGGCGGGCACATGCCGGCCGATCAGGAGACGATCCGGTACACCGGCGTCTACGGGCAGACGTCGGCGGGCGAGCCCTACCTGATGCGGGAGGTGCTGGGAGGCGGCTCAGGCGGGCGGTACTACGCCGACGGCGAGGACACCATCCACGTGGTGCCTGACTCGCGCAATCTGCCGGCCGAGTTCACCGAGGCCCGGTTCCCGCTGATGGTCGAGCGGCTCGGGCTCGCCATTGACTCCGGTGGTCCCGGCGAGTTCCGCGGGGGGCTCGGGTACGAGAAGGTCCTGCGGATGCGCGAGGACGGCTATTTCATGTCGATCGCCGACCGCTCGATACTGGCCTGCTGGGGGGTCAACGGCGGCCGCGCGGGCCGGCCGTTCCAGGTGACCATCGATCCCGGCGGACCGCACGAGCGGGAGATCGACGCGCTCGCGGATGGTGAGTTCGTTCCCGCCGAAACGCTGATCAGAATCCGCACGACCGGAGGCGGCGGCTGGGGCGATCCGCTCGTCCGCCATCCCGCGCTGGTCGCGCGCGACGTCCGCTGGGGCAAGGTGTCGCGGGCCTGTGCCGCGGCGGACTACGGGGTCGTGATCACGGGAACGGAGGACGATCCGGTCCCGGACGCGGCCGCGACCCGCGACCTGCGGTCCAGGCTGCGCGCCGCCAGGCCGACGGCCCGCCCGTTCTTCGACCGCGGTCCCGGCTATGCCGTCCTCGCCGACGGCGCCTCCTCGGCCGAGGTGGACTGGATCTGATCACGGTAGACAGGCCGTGACCGAGCCGGCAAGCTAAGCACGTGCCTAACCCCATCGAGGTTCGCAAAATACCCCTGCACCACGTGTCCGACGCCAGCGAGCTCACCCGGCTGATCGACGCGGGCGCGCTGGACGCCGACGGCGTCATCGCGGTCATCGGCAAGACCGAGGGAAACGGCGGCGTCAACGATTACACGCGCATTCTGGCCGACCGCGCGTTCCGCGAGGCTCTGGTCGCGGCGGGGTCGCGGAGCGCCGCCGAGGTCGCCGCGATCCCGATCGTGTGGTCGGGCGGTACCGACGGGGTCATCAGCCCGCACGCGACCGTGTTCGCGACCGCGGCCCCGTCGCGGGCGCAGGCGACGCCTGAGCCACGGCTGTCGGTCGGGTTCGCGATGAGCGAGCCGCTGCTGCCCGAGGACATTGGCCGGACCGCGATGATTACCAAGGTCGCGGCGGCAGTCAGGCTGGCCATGGCCGGGGCCGGGATCACCGATCCGTCCGACGTGCACTACGTGCAGACCAAGACTCCGCTGCTCACCATCCACACGATCTCAGACGCCAAGAGCCGCGGGCACACAGTGTGGACCGAGAACACCGGGGAGTCGATGGACGTATCTAACGGGACCGCCGCGCTGGGGATCGCGGTCGCGCTCGGCGAGATCGAGATCCCGGACGACGCCGCCGTTATGCGCGATCGCATGCTTTGCTCGTCGGTAGCCTCCTGCTCCTCCGGTGTCGAGCTGGACCGGGCGCAGGTCGTCGTGGCCGGGAACGTCCGCGGTATCGGCGGCCGGTACCGGATCGGGCACTCGGTCATGCGGGACGCCCTGGACGCTGACGGGATCTGGGCCGCGATCAGGGACGCGGGTCTCGAGCTGCCGGACCGGCCGCATCCGGCCGATCTGGACGGCCGGCTCGTCAACGTGTTCCTCAAGTGCGAGGCCAGTCAGGATGGCATGGTCAGGGGCTGGCGCAATGCCATGCTCGACGACTCCGACGTGCACTGGCATCGCCAGATCAAGGCCTGCGTCGGCGGCGTCGCCGCGGCCGTGACCGGGGACCCGGCAGTATTCGTCTCGGTGTCGGCGGCCCATCAGGGACCCGACGGTGGAGGCCCGGTCGCCGCGATCGTCGACCTCGGCCCCCGGCCCTGACGTGCATCTCGGATTGGCCGCAATCGTGGTCGATGACTACGACGAGGCGATCGAGTTCTTCGTCGGGGCACTCGGATTCGAGCTGGCCGAGGACTCCCCTGCGCTGACGTCCGCTGGCGGGCGACCGAAGCGGTGGGTCGTGGTCCGCCCGCCCGGCGCCCAGACCGGGCTGCTGCTGGCCCAGGCCGACGGCAGCGAGCAGGCCGCCGTCGTCGGCCGGCAGGTCGCCGGGAGGGTCGGGTTCTTCCTGCAGGTCGAGGACTTCGACGAGGCGTATGACCGGATGTCGCGGGCCGGCGTCACATTCGTCGGTCCGCCGCGGGCTGAGCCCTACGGTCAGGTTGCGATTTTCCTCGACGTCGCGGGCAACAAGTGGGACCTGCTGGGCCCGGGCTCTGACGACCGCTAGCGCGCCTGTGCCAGCAGACCGAGGTCATGCGCGATCCGCGCGCCGAGGTCAGGATCGACCTTGGCCCAGTAATCCCTGACCGCTCGCTCCTGGATGAAACGCTCCACGCCCTGGCTGAGGTGCCAGACGATGTTGCCGGCCAGATGGTCCCGGTCGGTATCGGACATCACCTGCCGGTAGAGCGTGCCGGGCTGGCTGAAGTCGTCGTCGTCTCGATGCGCCTCGTAGGCCGTCCGCGCGATCTCGCCCGCCTCGACCATCCAGCCGAGATCGTGAAACCGCTGCGAGTCCGCCCTGGGGCCACCGTAGCTGTTCGGCGCGTAGACCGGCTGGTTCCCGTTGTGGCGGAACCGCATCGGGCCGTCCTTGTTGTAGTTGTGCACCTCGCCGGCCGGCTGGTTCACCGGCAACTGCTCATAGTTGGGGCCGGTGCGGTAGCGGTTGGAGTCGCCGTAGGCGAACATCCGGCCAAGCACCATCTTGTCCGGGCTGGGCCCGATGCCTGGCACCATGTTCGCCACATCGAACCCGACCTGCATGATCTGGGCGAAGAAGTTCTCCGGGTTGCGGTCCAGCACCATCCGGCCGACCGGAATCAGCGGGTAGTCCCGGTGCGGCCACACCTTCGTGACATCGAACGGGTTGAAGCGGTAGCTGGCCGCCTCCGCGACGGGCATGATCTGCATCTCCAGGCGCCACGACGGCTGGTCACCGCGGGCGATCGCATCCCACAGGTCGCGCCGGTGGTAGTCCAGATCCTCGGCCCGCATGGCCCTGGCCTCGGCGTCGGTCATGTTCTGGATGCCCTGCTCGGTCCTGAAGTGGTACTTCACCCAGAACTTCTCGCCCGCGGCGTTCTCCCACATGTAGGTGTCGCTGCTGAAGCCGTGCATGTGCCGCCAGGATCGCGGTGTTCCCCGGTCGCTCATCAAGACCGTCACCTGGTGGGCCGACTCGGGCGAGAGCGTCCAGAAGTCCCACTGCATGTTGTTGCTGCGCAGTCCGCTGTCGGGCAGCCGCTCCTGCGAGTGGATGAAGTCAGGGAACTTCATCGGATCCCGCACGAAGAAGACCGGCGTGTTGTTGCCGACCATGTCGTAGTTGCCGTCTTCGGTGTAGAACTTGACGGCGAAGCCGCGCACGTCACGGTCGGTATCGGCGTAGCCCTCCTCGCCGGCCACCGTCGAGAACCGGGCGATCAGCGGTGTGCGCTGCCCGACCTTGCTGAGGAACGCCGCCTTGGTCCACGGCGTGACGTCGTCGGTCACTTCGAAGTAGCCGAAGGCGCCGCCGCCCTTCACGTGATACACCCGGTCGGGGACGCGCTCGCGCACGAAGTGAGCCAGTTTGTCGATCAGGTACGTGTCCTGCAGCAGGTTCGGGCCGCCGGCGCCGACGGTGAGTGAGTACTCGTCGCTCGATACCGGAGTACCCGCGTCCCTGGTCGTGTTGGCTGGCTGGTAATTGGGTTTCTGTTCTTCCTTCATGAGATAGCTACGCCCCTTCCG
>JASIBJ010000182.1 GCA_030045215.1 Streptosporangiaceae bacterium
TTCGGCGAGAAGGCCCGCATGATGGGCGGCCCGGCCGCGCTCGCGGTGCAGACCGGCGCGGCGCTGATGCCCGTGATCTTGTGGTTCGAGGGTGATCACTGGGGCGCGCACGTTCATGCAGAAATACCAGTGCCTGCCGAAGGGAACAGCGAACAGCAGGCAGCAGCGATGATGCAGGAAGTCGCGCGGCGCTTCGAGGCGGGAATCAGGGCTCATCCCCAGGACTGGCACATGCTGCAGCGCGTCTTCGTCGCCGACCTCGACCCCGAGCGGCTGCTGCGGGCGGCGGGAGCTAGCCAGCGCTGACGCGAGGCAGGAAGGCAGCGGGTGCACCCATCGGGACCTTCTCCCAGCCTGGCTACCCACCGAGGCGTCCCGTGCCTGAGTCGCTTCCCTTCCGTCACTGCCAGGTTCCGCGAGTGACTGACTCAGCAGTCGAGTGGCATGCCTGGTCGCGACGAACGAGAGAAGCGATCTTGAGCACGCTCACCGCTCGCGACATAATGTTCGTTCGCGAGCGCCGAGAATGACCACGAGGAACCGCAGGACCCACACCTCAGGCACACGCTCGCGACCCAGCCGACCAACCGCGGCATGAGCCTGGAAGCCATCGCCGCGATGCTCGGCAACCGCAGCCTGGACATGACCCTGCGCTACGCCAAGATCGCCAGCCGCACCGTCGCCGATGAGTACTTCGCCGTCACCGACAAGGTCGACGCCCTCTACGGCCAGGCCTCCGTGCTGCCCGCCGCCGCGCTCTCACTCGTGTAGAGCCCTTCCAGGGCACGCGAGTCGCTGATTGTCTGGAGCCGGGCGCGCGGGAGCTCGGCGCCGAGCGGCCGGGCATCCTGACCACCCGGCGCAGCCAGTCCTCGTGCGGCCGGCCGTCCAGCCTCAGCGAGCTAGAGCGGCTAAACCTGCTCCGCATGAGGTCTTTCGGCCCGTGCACGGCAGTGAACTCGACTCGCTGGTTCTGCTGGAGGCTGCCGTAACCCTAGCTCTGGATGGCGGAGTGATGAACCAGGATGCCGGCGCTGCCATCGCGAGGCGACTGGGTTCCGCCGCGAATGGCCTGGAACGGCCCTGGGAAGTCCCGCGTGTCTGATCAGCCGCGACGGTGATCGACCGCTCGCCGCGAACTGCCTGTGGACCGCAGGCCTTTCCCGCCACTTGGACGACCCTGGTTACCGCTGGGACGGCTCTGGCCGCGTGACGGGCGGCCCTGTCCGCTGGTTGAACGGCTCTGCCCGGTCCGCGGCGGACGGCTGGAGATGCGCTGTGCCGTCGGCGGCGCGTCGGGCGGGCGGTGCCGGATGTCTGGTGCCGGCGGGGGCGGCACCGGCGTGCCCGTGGCGGCGATCTCCTGCACCACGGGGTGCCCGGCGGCGACGTCATCATGCCTGGCAGGCTGGACACCCGCCGCGTCGTGGAGCCGCTGCAGTTCGCGGACCTGCTCCCGCTGGGCCAGTGTCACGATCAGGCCGCTCGCCCCGGCCCTGGCGGTGCGGCCCGAGCGGTGCAGGTAGTCCTTGTGATCGTTGGGCGGGTCGAAATGCACGACCAGCTCGATCCCGTCGACGTGAATGCCGCGGGCGGCCACGTCGGTGGCCACTAGCACCCGCGGGTGGCCGGCAGCAAAAGCATCCAGGGCGCGCTGCCGCTGATTCTGGTTGCGGTCGCCGTGGAGGGCGCCCGCCCGGACGCCTGCCCGGTCCAGCTGCCTGGCGAGCCTGTCGGCCCCGTGCTTGGTCCGGACGAAAAACAGCGTCCGGGCCGGCCGGCCCGCCATCTCGGCGGCGACGGCCACCTTGTCCGCCGCATCGAGCACCAGCATGGTGTGCTCGGCTGCGCCACCGGAGATGACCCGGGGCTGGACGGCGTGCAGCGCGGGATCGGTCAGGTAGGACCGGACCAGCCGGTCTACACCGCGGTCCAGGGTGGCGGAGAACAGCAGCCGCTGACCAGCGAGCGGCGTCTGGTCCATGATCCTGGTCACCGAGGGCAGGAACCCGAGGTCGGCCATGTGGTCGGCCTCGTCCAGCACCGTCACGTCGATGTCGGCAAGGGTGCACGCGTGCCGGTCCAGCAGGTCCATCAGCCTGCCGGGAGTCGCAACCACGAGGTCTGTGCCGCGCTGGAGGCGGTCGATCTGGCGGCCGATCGATACGCCGCCGTAGACCGTGGTGATCAGCAGCCCGAGGCTGCGGCCGAGCGGCTTGAGTACCTCTGCCACCTGCTCGGCGAGCTCGCGGGTCGGGACCAGGACCAGGCCGCGCGGCGCCTTCTGCTGCGGTCGGCCAGGGAACTCCGCGATCCGGCTGAGCATCGGCAGGCCGAAGGCCAGTGTTTTGCCCGATCCGGTCTCTGCCCGGCCCAGCACGTCACGCCCGGCCAGCGCGTCGGGCAGCGCCCGGGCCTGGATCGCAAATGGCGCGGTGATGTCCTGCGCGGCGAGCACCCGGACGAGCCGCTCGTCGAGCCCAAGCTCGCTGAAGGTAGTGGCGGGGGGTTGCGGCAAGTCCGCGGCCGCAGCCAGGGCCAGATCCAGCTCGGACCTGGCGTCGGCCGACCTGTCTGGCCTCGAAGGCCCAGGATACGGCTTGCGCGGCGGCTTGCCGCGGTAGTGCGCGGGCGCGCGCCGACGCCTGTAGGTGTTAGCCATGCAGTGCTAGCTCCGTTGCTATATCTGAGGCCGCGTCATGTCAGAGACGTCGACGACAGCGGCACACAAAGCGCACCGAGAAGCGGACAGCTCACACAGGCGACCGCGCAGGACATCTGCCTGCGGGACGGCGCGAAAGACGCGCCAACACCGTCAACGGTACCATCCATCACTTTGTTCCCGGCAGACGCCTGGTGCCTGTAGCAGGATCCGGGCCTTCCCTGGGACAGGCGGCCAGCGGCTCGCCTCCCGGCCGTCCTGTCCACGCGGGAACCCCGGCTCAAGCCGGCCGCCGCGTAGCCGCGGCGGAGTTGCATGCCCGGCTGGCGAAGAACTCGCGGAA
>JASIBJ010000183.1 GCA_030045215.1 Streptosporangiaceae bacterium
CGCCGATGGGGGGTCTTCATGGTTACCTCGATGGTCTCGGTCGTCACGGTAACCGCCGCCGCGATCGGCGCGATGGTGCACTACCGCTCCACCACGACTGCTGACCCGCTGGCCATGGTCGTCGCGGAGGTCGCCACCGGTAAGTCCGGCGAGGCCTTGATGCGTGAGCGGGAGCAGATCATCCTGGACGACGCGGCAACGCAGTCGTTCACGGTGACCAGCACCCCGAAGGTCACCAGCAATCCCGTGACGTCGGGCAACAACGGCGGTGGCGGCATTGACATACCGCCCGCCCCGCCGGTCTCAGCCGGAACGGCTGAGGCGATCGCCCAGAGCTTGATGCCGGACTATGGCTTCAGCGTCGCTGAAGAGTGGGACCCTTTGTACGATCTGTGGAGGGCGGAGAGCGACTGGGACGTCACGGCCGAGAACGCCAGCGGTGCCTACGGCATCCCGCAGGCGCTGCCGGGGTCGAAGATGGCGTCGGCGGGTCCTGACTGGCAGACCGACGCGACGACCCAGATCAAATGGGGCCTCGGCTACATCCAGACCACCTACGGCACGCCGGAGGCGGCGTGGGAGCACGAGGAAGAGTTCGGCTGGTACTGACGGGGGCGACCGACGGTGTCCTGGCTGTTGGTCACCGGCCGAGTCCGGCCCAGAGGACGCGGGTCACTCGCTCTGCGTAGTCCCTCGGATTGCCGTCGTGATTAAAGGACGCCTGAGCTGCTGGTTTCGGCCGGGCGGGTAATGGTCCCTCAGGACGGCAACGCGCGGAACGTGGGCAGCGCGGTACCGAAGATTCCCCTGGCGGACCCGAACGTCCCGCTCGGCGCCCACAGCGCGAAGGAGTACGGCTGGCTCCCCGCGCTCGTCGACAACGTCACGAGAAGATCCAGCTGGGTGTAGTAGGTGCCCTGGGACGCGTTATACCAGCTGTACTTGAGCTCGGCGGCTGCCGCCGAGCGGTAGCCGCCCAGCGTCTTGAACCCGACCGAGCTGAGAATCAAGACCCGGTAGTCATTCTTGTGCGCCTTGGCCGCCAGGACCTCCAGGTACTGGGCCTCGCGCAGCGGCTTGGCGTACACCCAGTAGGCCAGGTTCACCCCCAGGTGGAAATCGCGAGCGGACTGGGTCAGGTGGGCCACCTGACCCGAGACCGACTGCGTCCACGCATCCGGCATTCCGATCTTGAAACCCGCAACCGCGTCCATCAGATCGGCGCCGAACTTGTGCCACTTCCATCCAGAGGGAAGGACCGGCGGGCTCGGCGAGGTGCTGGGGGTAGGGCTGGGGCTGGGCGACGCGGAGGGCGTCGGCGAGCCCGACCCGCTGGGGGTCGCGCTCGGACTCGGGTGGCCCGAGGGTGTGCCGCTTGGTCCGGTCGACGGGGAGCCCGGCTTGCCGTGGCCGGAACCGGAGGGCGTGCCGCCGTGCGTGCCGGGGCTCGGCTTGGCCGAACCGGAATGCTGGCCGGCGTTCTTTCCGCTCGGGCCTTGCCCACCAGCGGCGGAGGACTGCCCAGGCGCACCGGGGGGCAGCGTGGTACCGAGCGCGCTGGTGGGCCCGGAGTGCTGGAAGATGTTCCAGCCAATGATCGCGGCCACGACGATCGCGGCGATGCCGGTCGCGGCCACGATCAGCCGCCACCGGCCGGGGGAGTTCCAGGCCCGCCTGGCCGCGTCCCACATGCCGTTCCCGCCCGTGCCGCCCGCGCCGCCTCCGCCGCCTCCGCCGCCCGACGGTCCGGACGGGCTGGCGGTTTCAGGACCGGGCTTGGCCGAGCTCGCCTGCGGCTTGACTGGGCCCCACAGGGCACGGCCGCGGCTCGGATCCAGGTCGCTGCCCGAGGCTACGGCGACGCTGGCAGCCGCCGCGGGCGCAGCGGACTTACCCGAGGCCTCCGCCGAGCCCGCACCGGCCAGCTGACTCTGGCCCGCCCCACCGGCGTCGGCCCCAGGCGAGGTCGCGGCATCCACAGCCACTGTGCCGGGGCTGGCGACCGCCGCCAGTGCGCGCGCGGCGAGGCCTTCGCCGGCGCCGGCCAGCTCACCAGGGTCAGCCCCATCGTCACCGGCCTGTGGCAAAGCGGGTATCCGCAGCATGTCGTAGTCGGGCGGGTCCAGGAAGCCCGAGTCGGCATTGCTCATCGGGCCTGGCCCCGGCTCAGCAGTCTCCTCGGTGCCAGGCTCGTGGCTGGTCCCGGCCAGGCGGTCATCGCGCAACGGCCGGGGCCCGGTCCTGGCCGCGGTCGCGGCGTCCGCGAGCAGCCGCGCTGCGGTGGTGGCGTCGGGCCGGGTGCCGGGGTCACGGCTGAGGAGGGCGTCGATCACCGGGCCGAGCGGGCCGGCCGATGGCGCCCGCGGCGCGTCCTCGGTTGCCACGCCGGCCGAGATCACCGACGTCCCGCCGACGCGGTCGAACGGCCCGCGGCCCTCGACCGCCGCGTACAGCGTCGCCCCGAGCGACCATAGGTCGGACGCCGGCGTCGCGACGTCTCCGCGTATCCGCTCCGGAGCGGTGAAGCCGGGCGTGCCCATGACCATGCCTGACTGCGTGAGCCCCAGGTCCTCGGCGAACGTGGCGATCCCGAAGTCCGTGAGCACGGCCTGGCCATCGGTGGTGACCAGCACGTTGCTCGGCTTGACGTCCCGGTGCAGTACGCCGGCCGAGTGCGCGTTGGCTAGCGCGCTGACCAGCCCGGTGCCAAGCTCGGCTGCCTGTTCAGGCGGGAGCGGGCCGTCCTCGGCGATGACCTGGTCCAGCGAGCGGGCCTCGACCAGCTCCATGACGATCCACGGGGTGC
>JASIBJ010000184.1 GCA_030045215.1 Streptosporangiaceae bacterium
ATCGCAGCCGCGCGCACGCTCCTCGACCGGCACCCGCTGATCGACGGGCACAACGACCTTCCCTGGGCGCTCCGGGAGGCAGGCTCCCTCGACCCGGCCAAGACGGACATCTCCGCGCCGGTGGAGTTCACCCACACCGATCTGCCGCGCCTGCGCGCCGGCGGGGTGGGAGCCCAGTTCTGGTCCGTGTACGTCCCGGCCGAGTTGCAGGGCGAGGCGGCGGTCACAACGACGCTCGAGCAGATTGACCTGGTCCGAGGGCTGATTGCCCGGTATCCGGATACTCTCGAGCTCGCGCTGACCTCGGAGGACCTCGAGCGGATCACGGCGGACGGCCGGCTGGCATCGCTCATCGGAGCCGAGGGCGGGCACTCGATCGCGTCCTCGATGGGCGCCTTGCGATCGCTGTACCGGCTGGGCGTGCGCTACATGACGCTCACCCACAACCTGAACCTGCCCTGGGCCGACTCGGCGACCGACACCCCGGCCGCCGGCGGCCTGACCGACTTCGGCCGCGAGGTCGTCAGGGAGATGCAGCGGCTTGGCATGCTCGTGGACCTGTCGCATGTAGCCGCCACCACCATGAGCGACGCCCTGGACGTGGCCGAGGCTCCGGTGATCTTCTCGCACTCGTCGGCCCGCGCGGTCTGCGATCACCCGAGGAACGTGCCCGACGGGATCCTGACCCGGCTGGCAGGCAACGGCGGTGTGTGCATGATCACATTCGTCCCCGCCTTCGTCTCGCAGGCCTGCCGGGACTGGGAGCGTCAGCTGGCCGATGAGATGCAACGGCGCGGGCTTGACCACCGCGATATCTCGGCCAGGAAGCGGTTGCGGAGCGAGTGGCTGATCGACCACCCGCGCCCGCGGGCCACGCTGCAGGACGTCGTCGCCCACGCCGAGCACGTGCGGGAGGTCGCCGGTATCGACCACATCGGAATCGGCGGCGACTACGACGGCGTGGACCTCCTGCCAGACGGCCTGGAAGACGTGTCGTGCTACCCCGCCCTCATCGCGGCGCTGCGCGGTGTCGGCTGGTCGGATCAGGACTGCGGCAAGCTGGCGAACGGCAACCTGATCCGGGTACTGCGCGACGCCGAGACCGCCGCCGGGCTGATCCAGGCCAGCCGACCGCCGTCGGCGGCGCGAATCGAGGACTTGGACCTGCCCGTTCTGGCCGAGGAGGAAGCCAGCTAGCCGACGCCAGCCGCGGCATCATCACCCCGTCGGCTCAGCTGAAGTGCGTCTTGGGTCGGTCCTGCCGCTCCCCGTTGATGAACACATCCACCCTCTCGTCGTAGAAGGCGGCGAGTCCGGCGACCTTCTGGCTCTCCGGCAGCGGTGTCCGGTAGATCCAGACAATGTCCTTGTGCAGCCCGCTGCCAGCATCGACCGACCAGTAGCTGGCCGTCCCCTTGTACGGGCAGCTGGTCTGGGTGGCTGACGGGCGCAGCAGATCGGTCCTGATGTCGGTGAGCGGCAGGTAGTAGCGCGGCGGCAGCCCGGTCTCGAACAAAATCCGGGGGTTGCGGGAGTCCGCGACGGTCACGCCGTCGATCTCGACCCGGACGTGCCGCGAGCTGTTGAGGATGTCGACCCTGGTGTACGGATTGCGCGGGTGTACGTAGACCGGCTCATCTTCCTCGAGCCACTCGGTCATCGCCTTCCAGTCGAGCCTCACGCAGTCTCGCAGCCGGGGATCGGGCGCCGCCGGGTACCGGCGCGCGGCATTGTCGGCGGTCGCGGTGGCGACCTTGACGGTGAGGACATCGGCGTGCCCGAGGCCAGCCCCGGAGCCCGTGCCGACCGGGATCAGCTCGGCCCGGATATCAGCGGACGGTAGGTAGTAGGCGGGGTAGTAGGGGTTTTCCCAGACCAGCAGCGCCTCGGTGGTGTCGGCGACTAGTTCGCCAGCCAGCAACACGCGGATTCGCTTGCGGGTGGGCTCGACCTTGATCTCGGTCGCCTGGGCTGCAGTCATCGTTCGGCCTCCGGATGGGTTGACGGATTACGACAAATGGCGGCGGAGCCGCCGAGACGGCCGCTTGCTGGGAGCGGCTTCGTTCCCCTCCTGGTGACCGGCCGCCAGCGCCCGCCTTTCCTGCAAAGCTCGGCGGGGCGCCCAGATGTTCCCGAGACTCGCGACGGGTAGCGTCAAGTCATGCGACTAGGCGTGCTCGACGTGGGATCGAACACCGTCCACCTGCTGGTGGTCGACGCCCATCAGGGTGGCCGGCCTATCCCCGCGTTCTCGCACAAAGCCGAGCTGCGGCTGGGGCAGAACCTCGATGCCGACAACCGGCTGACCGACGACTGCGCGCAGCGGCTGCGGGAGTTCGTGCTCGAGGCGCTGCAGATCGCCGAGGACAAGGGCGTGCACGAGCTGCTGGCCTTCGCCACGTCCGCGGTCAGGGACGCGGCCAACGGCGACGAACTGCTGGCCTGGATCGAGTCGGAGACGGGCGTCAGCATCCGGGTTCTTCCCGGCTCCGACGAGGCGCGGCTGACGTTCCTGGCGGCTCGCCGCTGGTTCGGCTGGTCCTCGGGACGCCTGCTGCTGCTGGACATCGGGGGCGGCTCGCTGGAAGTCGCGTCCGGGTACGACGAAGAGCCTGCCTGCGCCGTGTCGCTGCCGCTCGGCGCCGGCCGACTGACACGAGACTGGCTGGCCGCCGACCCTCCGTCCACCGATGAGGTCCGCGCCCTGCGCAGGCACGTGCGGGCGGAGATCGCCACCAGTGTCGGCACGGTGCTGCACGACGGCCCGCCCAACCATGCGGTCGCCACGTCGAAGACGTTCAGGCAGCTCGCCAGGATCTCCGGCGCAGCTCCGTCGAGCGAGGGCCCGTATGTCCGGCGGATGATCAAGCACACCGACGTGACTGCGATCGCCGAGCGCCTGGCGCTGACGACCGTAGCCGAGCGAACGGCGATGCCCGGAGTGTCCCTGGGCCGGGCGGCCCAGCTGGCGGCGGGTGCCATCGTGGCCGACGCGGCGATGGACTTGTTCAGCCTGCCGGTGCTGGAGGTCTGCCCGTGGGCGCTGCGCGAGGGCGTCATTCTGCGCCGCCTCGACGCCCTGCCCGACTAGTTCGCGGCCCCGGCCGGCGGCACTAGTAGCAGCACAGGCGCGCCTGAGCCGGTCAGCGGCCGCGCTGCCCTGCTGCCGTGACGGCCCCGCCGCCCTGTGTTCGCCCTGAGGGCCCAGCCGCCCTTATTCCCTGACGACTGCCGTGTCGTCTCCGTCGCTGGCCCTGGCGCCCTCGGGCACTCTCGGGTCCGCGCCCTGGCCGTTGCCGCCCGGGCGCGGCGCGGAAGACGGGTGCTGATGCTGAGCCTGCTGCGGGATGACCTGGCGCTGGCCCGGCGGCTGCTGGCCCTGCGGTGCCTGGGCCT
>JASIBJ010000185.1 GCA_030045215.1 Streptosporangiaceae bacterium
CGGCCGAGCCCAAGCGGCGCGAGTTCGTGCGCAGATGCTGGCAGGCGGGCGTGCGTGTCACCACGGGCACAGACGGCGCGGCCCTCGGCAAGCTGCTGCCTGGCTTCGCGGTCCATCACGAAATCGCCCTGCTCCGTGACTGCGGATTGTCCCCGTTCGCCAGCCTGCAGGCCGCGACCATCAACGCCGCCCACGCACTCAACCTCGCTGACCGGATCGGCTCTATCGAGGTCGGCAAGGCAGCTGACTTCGGTGTGTGGACAGCCGATCCAGTCACCGGCCACCTGCGGCCTACGGATCTTGCCTTCGTCGTGCTCAGCGGAGCCGTGCACCGGCCGTCCGCCCTGGCTGCCCAGGCCAGCGCCGCTTCAGATCAGCACGCATAACCGCCTGTTCCGGCGTCGGCGCAGCGATCTGCACGTCGCGGGGGTGCGAAACACGAGCGAACCGCCGCAGCCGCAGCAGGTTCCGCGGCGAGCCCGGTTCCCGACTACCTCATGCTCTGAGTTCGCACCGGGGCTCGCTGATCGCGGACGCTGCCAGGTCAGTCTTGGTACTGCAGGACCACGCCATATGTAACCGGCCTGCCGTCCGCCGCAGGCACCCAGCCGCCTGCCAATTGTCCGGCGCTACCGGGGATGCGGGCCAGGTCAAGCACGTTGGTCGGCTGGCCCGCGTCGCCCGGCAGCGCTACCTTGCTGATCTTGCCATCGGCGTAGTGCAGGATGTACGGCGCGCCGCTGTGGGCGGTAGCGATCCACAGCCCGCCTGTGCCGTCCGGGCTGGCCGGGGCAGAGTCCGGCAAACGATTGTCGGCGACCTTGTTCCAGTCCCGGCCGTTGTAGCGCAGGACGACAAGCGGACCGCCGGTGGCAGCGGCGTTGCCAACGCCGAGTGCGTAGACGTCGTCGGCCGACAGCGCGATGATGTCGTCCACATGGGGGAGAGCGCGGAGTCCGTCCTTCGCTTTGGCCGGAAGCAGCCTGGCAACGTTCACGGTTGTCCACTTGGTGCCGTTGAAGTGCGCGATCTTCGTGCCGCTGTACGCCCAGACGTTCGTGTCTGACAACGCGCTACCGCCGTAGAGGTTGCCGGCGACCTGCGACCAGATGCGGCCGTTGTAGTGCCACACCCCGGTCTGGGCGTCGGGATACGGGGCGCCAAACACCCACACGTCATCTCTCGCTAGTACCGACACGCCGCCGACCCAGCCACGGAACGTCCTGACCGTCGACCACTTAGTTCCGTTCCACGTGAAAGCAGCAGACCCGAAGGGCGTATTGTCGAATGCCCACACGTCGGATGGCGCCGTCGCACCCACGACGCTGACTTCGCCGTTCCTGGCGGGAAACGCCACCTTCTTCCAGGCCGCGGCGCCGGTGCGCTCGTAGGCAGTCGGGCCGGCGAAGGCCCACCCCGAGGTTCTGCCCGTCGCGACAACCGCAGTGATGTCACGGGCAGCGTTGATAGCCGCGTTTCCTATCGGCTGCCACCTCGGCGCGTGCGCCGCCGCGACCGCCGCGCCGGCGGCCGTCGTCGCGACGCTAAGGCCTATCGCCACCGACACCCCGGCAACCGTCTTGCCGACACTGTGCTTCATGATCGCAATCCCTCTCATTCCCCGTTTAGGATTCACGGTCTCTAAAACTCCGCTGCGCTGGCTCCGGTTGCGCTCTGTTGCCGTTGCCTGATCGGACCGGCGCGAGATAACCCCCGGCGGCGACCGGACGCTGACGGCCTGGCGCTCGGCGTCATCACCGGTGCGAACTACTTCCTGGGCGTGAGCAGAGGCCGCGATGAATGCGTTGTCCGGGGCCGATCGAGTGAGAAGAGATCTCGTCGAGGCGTCACCCGCTGATCGCGTGGGTAGGCCGGTAGCAGTGAGGCGCCAGTAGCCGTTCCGGAACGCATCAAGGACGCGAATCACTGCACGCCGCTCGACGCTTCCGAGCGGAGCTCGACGCCTAATACGTAAAGAGACGGGAAAAACTTGGATAATCGCGTCTAAGTATTACGCCCGTTCACTTGTGTCGCCGCCCCGGCCGCGGTTAGCGTCTGGCTGGCTTTTGCAGAGTCCATGAATCGATAAAACGCGAGCCGTCCGACTGGGGGCCGTCGCGACGGTGTATGAAGCAGACAACGCACAGGATCAGGCACTGCCTGTCGGCGAGCCCGCAAACGGGGCTGCCAGTGAGTCAGCGCCCGGCTTTACCGGCTCGCGACTGACCGGTCGGCTGGCACGCTTCGCCCGGCAGCACGCACTGTTTGGCGGCCTACTGGTAATCGCTACCGCCATACGTGCATTCGCGATGATCGGTTATCCGGGTACTCTGGAGTATCCGGACAGCACGTCGTATCTTCTGGGCGCGCTGGGAAACGCGACGAACCATTTCAGCCTTGAGCCGGGCGGACTCCGACCCGAAGGCTATTCTGCCTTCTTGCGGCTACTGGAGCCATTCCACAGCTTTGAACTGGTCGTGGGCATCCAGCACCTTATGGGCTTGATCGCTGGTGTCTTGGTCTATGCGCTGCTGCGCAGGTACGGGCTGCCAGGGTGGGGAGCCACGCTCGCGGCAGCCCCGGTTCTGCTGTCCGCGTACGCCATTCAGATGGAACACTTCCTGCTGAGCGACACGCTCTTCAACCTCTTGATCGTGCTCGCGGTCGCGGTCATGATGCGGTGGCCATCCCAGCCGCTGGCGGGGTGTGCCCTGATCGGCCTCCTGCTCGCAGCCGCGCTGTTGGACCGGTCCGAGGGCATGCCTTTGATTCTGGTGTTCGTCGTGTGCCTGCTCGTCCGGTTCAAAGGCTGGCGGACCATTGCGGCCGTGGCCGTCTTGTGCCTGGCGTTCGCCCTCCCGGTAGTCGAATACGCCGACTGGTTCGAGAGCGTGCACGGCTCGTTCGAGATCACGGACAGTACAGGCGGGTTCCTGTACGGGGTCGTCAGCACGTTCGCCGACTGCGCCAAGATCAAGCCGCCTGCCGACGAGCGGCGACTGTGCCTTTCCGCACCGGAGAGCGCGCGCGAACAGTACCCGCCTTACTACATCTGGAATCTCGACAATCCGCTGCGCAAGCTGCCTGGCGGCGAGTTCGGGAACCTGGGCAACAAGCTGGGCACTAACTTCGCTCTTCGCGCGATCGAGGCACAGCCGCTGAGTTATCTCGGGGTCGTGTCGGAAAACTTCGTGCAGAGCTTCTTGCTGCGCGGCAACGCGCATGCCCGGCAGTACTCGATCGCGTGGTTCAACCAGCAGGGCCTGGTTGACTTCAGTTTCCCGGCAAAGCGGAAACCGGGCTATGACGCGGCTCTCTTCCACAGCTACGACCCGACCGCTCCTGACACCCGGGTGGTGCGGCCCTACGCCAGCTGGGTGCTCACCTACCAGCGCTATGTCGTCGTTTCCGGTCCGCTGCTGGCCGTGATCTTTCTCATTGGCCTGTTTGGCATCCTTGCCGCTTGGCGTCGGCTGGGCGGCCCCGGGCTGCCACCCTGGCTCGTCGGATTTGCCCTGCTGGTGATCCCACCTGCCACCGACGGCTTCGACGCGCGCTACATCATCTGCGCGATCCCGCCACTGTGCATCGCGGCCGGGTTGGGCGCCAAGGAAATCGTCGGCCAGGTGCAAGCTATCCGCCGTCGGCCGCGCAGCAGCTAGTCGGCCGCGACGGCGCGGCGTTACTATCGCCAGATCACGAATGGCGGTGATCCGGCGAGTTATGGCGAAAAGCTACGACTTCATCATCGTCGGCGGCGGGTCCGCGGGCTGTGCGCTGGCAAACCGGCTGTCCGCCGATCCCGCTCATCGAGTGCTTGTGCTGGAGGCCGGGCGGCAGGACTACCGGTGGGACGTCTTCATCCACATGCCCGCGGCCCTGACCTTCCCCATCGGCAGCCGTTTCTATGACTGGCGATACGAGTCGGAGCCCGAGCCGGAGATGCACGGCCGACGCATCTACCACGCCCGCGGCAAGGTGCTTGGCGGCTCCAGCAGCATCAACGGGATGATCTTCCAGCGTGGCAATCCGCTCGACTACGCGCGCTGGGCGGCTGGTCCGGGAATGGCGAGCTGGGACTACGCGCATTGCCTGCCGTACTTCAAGCGCATGGAGACCTGCCTGGCCGGAGCGGACGAGTTCCGCGGGGGGAGCGGCCCGCTCGTGCTGGAGCGGGGGCCGGCCGACAGCCCGCTCTTCCGTGCCTTCTTCGAGGCCGTCCAGCAGGCCGGCTACCAGCTCACTAGCGACGTCAACGGCTACAGGCAGGAAGGGTTCGCGCCATTTGACCGCAACGTCCACCGGGGTCGCAGGCTCTCGGCGGCGCGAGCCTACCTGCACCCAGTGCTGCATCGGTCGAACCTGACGCTGCGCTGCCGGACGATGGTCACCAGGATCGTGCTCAACGGCACCAGGGCGACCGGCGTCGAGTACCGGAGCGGCGGCCAGCGGCACGAGGCGACAGCGGCCGAGGTGATCGTCTGCGGCGGGGCGATCAACACCCCGCAATTGCTGCAACTGTCTGGCATCGGCAGCCGCGCCGTCCTGGAGCCG
>JASIBJ010000186.1 GCA_030045215.1 Streptosporangiaceae bacterium
GCTGCCTGACGTGCCCGGCCATCCGGGGCCGCGGCCGGACGAGTTGTCCGCGCTGCTGGTGACGGCGGGTGTCGGCGGACTGACCCTCGGCCTGGTGCGAGGCGGCGCCTGGGGATGGGGATCGGCGGCCACGATCGGCGTGCTGGCGGGCGCTTGCGTCGTCCTCTGGCTGTTCGTGCTGCGCTGCCGGCGGCACCACAACCCGCTGATCGAGCCCCGGCTATTCGCCGGGCGCAGTTTCTCCGGGTCCTCGCTCGCCATGCTGCTGTTCTCGGTCTCGTTCGGAGCGATGCTGCTGTCGATCGTGTTGTGGATGCAGGACGTGTGGGGCTGGTCCGCGCTGAAGACCGGCCTCGGGGTTGCGCCCGGCCCGATCATGGTGCCGCTGTTCAGTTTCCTGGTCACCGGAAGGCTGCTGGCCAGGTACGGCCCGGCGGCGGTCATCGGCGGCGGCGCGGCGGTGTTCTCGGCTGGCATCGCGTGGTGGGCGCTGATGGTCGGCTTGCACCCCGATTACCTGGACGTGCTGCCCGGCATGCTCGTCACCGGCATCGGTGTCGGGCTCACGCTGCCGTCGCTGATGTCAACGGCCGCGTCGTCGCTGCCGCCGCCTTCGTTCGCAACCGGCTCGGCCGTGGTGAACATGCTCAGGCAGGTGGGCTTCGCCGTCGGCGTGGCCATGCTGGTGGCCGTGCTCGGCAGTCCGCACGGCACTGGCGCGGAACTCGCCTCGTTCCGCCATGGCTGGTATGCGACGGCGGCGGCTGGGTGCGCGGCCGCGGTCGCCGCGACCTCCCTGCGCCGCCGCGCCTCACCGGAACCCGCGCCGGCGCCGGCGTGAACTAGGCCAACTCGGCCGCGACCTGCCGCGCCGCCTCCTCGCCCGACCTGATGGCACCGTCCATGTAGCCGGCCCAGATGGGCGAGGTCTCGGTGCCGGCCCAGCGGATCGGGCCCACCGGCAGTCGCAGGGCGGCGCCGTATCGCGTCCAGACGTTCGGGCCGAACAGCGTGCCGTAGCAGCCGCCGCTCCATTTCTCCTGCTGCCAGTCCCGCTCCCGGTAGTCCTGCGGCTGGCCCGCCCGCGGCCCGAAGTAGCGGACCAGCGAATCGAGGACGGCCTGGCGCCTGACCTCAAGCGGCTCGCGCCCAAGTCGGCGGGCCTCATCGCCCTCCAGAAAGGCGAGCAGGACGCCGGGCGCGCCGTCCGGCGGGGAGTTGTCAAAGACCACGCGCGAGCCGCTGCCATCGCCGGTGGCCTGACCGGACAGGCCGTCCTTACGCCAGAACGGCTCGTCGTAGATGACCTGGCACTTGATCACCGAGCCCATCGGCGTGCGCTGGGTCAGTTGTTCGCGCCACGACGGCAGGGCCGGCTCGTACTCGATCCGCCCGGCCAGCAGCGGCGGCACCGTCACGATGATCCGGCGAGCGTCAAACTGCCCGGCCGGAGTGGTGGCCGTCACTTTGTCGCCCGTCACTTCGATCTTGCTGACCGGTGCCTCAAGCCGCACGATGTCGCCCAGCTTGATCGCCGCGCGCTCGGCGATGACCGCCGAACCGCCGACGAACCGATCCTGCTGCGCCCCGCCGGTGGTGTCGATGAGTCGCTGGAATGATCCGCCGGAGTGCGTGTAGAACAGCACGTGCAGCATCGACAGGTCGCCGGGCTCGGCCGCGAACACCGCCTCGATCCCGAGCGCGAGTAGGGTCCGGGCGCCCCGGCTGGTGGTGTTGCGGCGGATCCACGTCTCGAACGTCTGACCGTCGAGCTTCTGTGCGCCCGGAGCCATCCACGGTGCATCCGTCGGTACCTTCTTCGCCATCGACTCCAGCCGGGCCTGGGCCCTGGCAATGTCGATCAGCACGAGCGGGTTGATCCGGGGGATAGCGCCCGTGTACGTTCCGCGCTTGCCGTTGAAATGCAGCACCTTCTGGCCGGTGTCGTAGGTGCGGAAGCTCGCCACCTCCATCTCGGTGGCCAGGGCCATCAGCCGGTCCTGGGTCGGCCCGGCCCACTGGCCGCCCATTTCCACGATCTTGCCGTCGCCGATGTCCTCGTTCACCATCCGGCCGCCGACGCGGTCCCTGGCCTCAAGAACCAGGACGGAGTACCCGGCCGCCACCAGGTTGCGCGCCGCGGTGAGGCCCGCCAGCCCTGCGCCGACCACCAGGACGTCAGCCGATTCGGCCATGTCAGCTACCTCCGATATGCCCCGTCGTGCGCTCGCGGCCGAGTGGTTAAGCAGCCTATGGCCGAGACAACCCGGCCGGTCGGTCGGGGTCGCGGCCGCCGGCACTGGATACTGACATTCATGCCACGCCTCCCGCTGGTACGAGCAACCGCGCTCTGCCTGTTGCTTGCCGCGTTGGCGGCCTGTACGAGCAGCACAACCGGCAGCGGCACCACCGGGAGCGGCGGCCGGAGTGAACAGCTGAGCGAGATGGAGAGCGCGCTGAGCGTCCGGTATCAACGTTTCGGTCCGGCGATGTACAACGACGCCGAACCCGTCGGAACCCACGAGCCGACCATCGCGCTGATCCCGTCGAATTCTCCGCAGGAAATCACGCTGCTTTCGGCGAGCCTCATTCCGCTGCCCGGCTTCCGTACGCCGCGCCTGCTGAGTGTCGGCGTGATCGCGGGCTGTGGTGCAGGGGTCACTGCCTTCCCGTCAGCAAACGGCCGGTCGATTGCCGTGACCGTCAACGGGCGCAGCTATAAGCCTCTGGCTCTGCGCGGATACCGGATGCTGATTGGCGGTCTGTGCGTCGAGCAGATGGTCTACGTGGTTCAGGCGACACAGGCCGGCCAGTATGCCGTCGGCGGGCTCCGCCTGGACGTGAGTTATCACGGTCATCTGCGGGTCATGTTCGCCTATGACGGGATCGACGTCTGGTTCTACGGCTCCCGCTCCGGTCCGGTGCCGTCCGCCGCCGACGTTACCAACGGCCTCAAAGCGGCATTCGGGGCCCAGATGAAGCTGTACCACAGCACTGACCAGTAGACCGTCGATCGCAGCCCACATCCATCCGGCAGCTCGCCCGGTCGCCGAGTCCCGGCCGCAGCCTGATCGGCAATTCGGGCAAATCGTCGCGCCGCGCCGCGTGGTGAGGGCAAATCGCCGCGCCGACGTGTGGTTGAGGGCAAATCGCCGCGCCGCTGGGGCAAATCGCCGCGCCGCTGGGGGCAAATCGCCGCGCCGCGGCGTGGCTGGGGAATTTTCTTGTCGTTCCAGCGACAACAAGCGCACCCAGCCATCGCCGGCGGGAGTGATTTGTCCGACTCGGCCGGCGGGCATCCGGGCAATTGCCGCCGCTGGCGGTGAGGTGTCTCCTGCCGCCGCTGGCGGTGATGTGTCCCCTGCCGGGGTTGGCTGGCGGTGACGTGTCTCCTGCCGCCGCTGGCGGTGAGGTGCCCCCTGCCGGGGTTGGCTGGCGGTGATGTGTCTCCTGCCGCCGCTGGCGGTGAGGTGTCCCCTGCCGGGGTTGGTTGTCGCGTCCAGCCAGCCGGCTAGCGCCCAGGTAGAGTCGGGAGTCCGGCCGGACGCGCAGAGGGGCTGCGGCACGTGCTTTCGCTGGTGATACCCAAGGGCTCGCTCGAGCGCGCCACGCTCGACCTATTTGACGCTGCCGACCTCACGGTGCGGCGGTCATCGGAGCGGGACTACCACGCGCAGGTCGATGACCCGCGGATCGAGCGCGTGCGGTTTCTCCGGCCGCAGGAGATC
>JASIBJ010000187.1 GCA_030045215.1 Streptosporangiaceae bacterium
AGCGCTGGCGATCCACAACTCAATCAACGCGACCGCCGTGCCCTACCCCGACTGCAGCATCAAGACGCTTTTCGAGCAATGCGCGGAACGTCGCGCGACCGCGCGGTGCGTAGTTGATCAGGACGAGGCCTTGAGCTACCGCGAGGTCAATCAGCTCGCGAATAGCCTGGCCGCGCGCCTGGGGCGTCTCGGAGTCGGCGCCGGCGACACGGTCGGGATATCCATAAAGCGATCGTCAGAGCTGATAATCGCATTGCTTGCAATCACCAAATGCGGAGCAGCTTATTTGCCGTTTGACGTGACGTGGCCGGATCAGCTGCTGCTGGGCATTTTCAGCGACACGCATTGCCGGTTGCTCGTCATTAAAGACGCTCCCGGCCTCGCCGATCGGTTTCCGCAATGTCGTATCGTGGCCGTACTCCGAGATGAGCTCGACCGCGTCGAAGATAACCCGGCCCTCGACGTCCCCGGTGACGCTGTCGCTTATATAAACTTCACGTCGGGAACCACGGGCAGATCGAAGGGCGTGCAGATACAGCACCGGAGTATATCCCGGCTAATCACTAGCTCTTCCTATGCCACGCTGGACGATCACTCGGTGGTGCTGCACATGTCCCCTGTGACATTCGATGCGGCGACATTTGAGATCTGGGGGCCGCTGCTGAATGGCGGGACCTGTGCACTATACCCGCCGGGAATGCCGCGCTTTTCCGAACTCGGCCGGACCATAGGCCGGCAGGGCATCAATTGCGTATTTCTTACTACCGCCCTATTTAATGCTGTCATCGATGAGGCTCCGGACGCGCTGAAGAGCGTCGAGACTATCCTCTTCGGCGGTGAAATATACTCGGACAGGCACGTCCGCCAGGCGCTGACTTCGTATGGTCACGATCGGCTTGTGCATGTCTACGGCCCGACCGAGTGCACAACGTTTGCGACGTACCATCCGGTCGATCGGATGCCCGCCGCCGGGGATGATCTTCCGATCGGGCGGCCGATTCAGAATACGGTCCTGTACGTGATTAGTGACGGGGTCTTGTGCCGACCGGGCGAGGTTGGTGAGATTCTGCTCGGCGGCCCAGGCCTGTCCCCGGGGTACCTGGAGTCTGGCTCCGTCCGCGGCGATGGCTTCGGCGAGTTCGGTATTGACGGCACCTGCCAGCGCCTGTACAGAACTGGTGACTATGGCTACCTGCTGGACTCCGGTGATCTCGTCTTTCAGGGCCGATCGGATGATCAGGTCAAGGTGGACGGCTTCCGTATCGAGTTGTCCGCTGTCTCCCGCGCGGTCGGCGAGCATCCGAATGTCTCGCGATGCTACGTCACCGTGGCCGGTGACACAGCCGGAGAGAAGATGCTGCTGGCATTTGTTGTCCCTCGGAGTGAGGATTTCGATCCGCGCCAGATGCGCGAAGATCTGAAATCGCACCTGCCCGCCTATATGGTGCCGAGGGTCATTCACGCTTGCGATAAGCTGCCGCTGCTATCCACCGGGAAGGTTGATCGGCGCGCACTGCTGGCTCTGCACGATGACCTTTACGCGCGTTCCGTGCGGAAGTAGCGAGCGTCAGAATCAGCCCAGGAGGGTCGGCGCCAATGGAAAACGACTGGTTCGTCTCGAACACGGGGCACCCGGATGCCGACATTACGATTGCGGCGTTCCCGCAGGCGGGTGCCGGATGCGCCGTCTTCACGCAACACGGCAAGGCCATGCCTGAGTGGCTTGAGCTGATGACCCTCAACCTGCCCGGCCGGCAAGCCAGGTTCAATGAGCCCGTGTGTACGAATATCGAGGCTCTCACCGACGAGCTAGCCTCGTACTGGGCTAACCACTCGAGGCCCTATCTCTTCTTCGGGTACTGCTCCGGCGCGCTGATCGCGTACTGCGTGGCCCGCCGTCTTCAGGAACGTGGCGCCACGCTGCCCCGGCGACTCGTGGTCAGCTCCTACAAGGCGCCGCACCTGGTTTCATCAGGGCCCCTTGGCGAGCTCGATTCTGAGCAGTTCTGGGCCTCCCTGCTGGCGTATAACGTGGTTTCCCCTGTGGTTGCCGCGCACCGCGAGTTGCGCGAGATCATGGAGCCGGTCATCCGCGGCGACATGGAACTCGTGGCCGGCTACCGCCACGTTCCCTGCGACCCCCTGCCGATCCCCATCACCATGCTGTCCGGCGAGCGGGACACCTGGATCACCGCCGCGGACGTGGCCGCCTGGGAGCGGTACACGGCGCAGGGTCTTACCGCAAGCAAGCTTCCAGCCGGCCACTGGTTCATGGAGGAGAACGGCGCGGGCGCGACACAGGCCCTCATCGCGGAGGCCGCGGCCGTGCGCGGCTGAGAACGCTGCTCAATCGCCGGGAACTCCCGTGGCCGGAAGTATCTGGCGCAATGTAGGCGACGGTTTCTCGCGCATTCGCCTTTCTTCCGGGTAACCCAGGGAAACCTCCTCGAACCGCACTCCGTCATGCCATGTCGTCCGGGGGATATGCAGGTGCCCGTATACCACCGCGGTAGCGTTGAACCGGAGATGCCAGTCGGCCGTGCCCGTTGTCCCGCACCACAGGGCGAACTCTGGATAACGCAGCGGCGTGGTGTCCTCGCGAGTTAGCGGGAAATGGTTCAGCAAGACCGTCCGGGTGCCACTTGCCAGCGCGGCGAGCCGCCGCTCGGTCAAACCGACCCGCGCGCCGCACCAGGCGTCGCGGCTCGGATACGGGTCAGGATGCAGCAGAATCTCGTCGGTACATACCACTCCCGCCTCGTAGGCACGAGCCAGTGCATCGGCGGCCGTCATGGAGTCGGGCGGAAGAAACGAGTAATCATAAAGGACGAACAGGGGTGCGATCACGACCGGCCCGTCCGGGCCCGGCCACACGGGATAGGGATCTTCAGGCGTCACCACGCCCAGCTGTTGGCATAGCTCTACTAGATAGAGATAACGCTCCTCTCCGCGCAGCTGGACCGGATCGCCCCTGCAGGTCCAGAGCTCATGGTTCCCTGGTGCCCATATCACCTTGGCGAAACGCTGGCTGAGCACTTTCAGGGCCCATTCGATATCGGCGGCAAACTCCCCGACATCACCAGCCACCAGCAGCCAATCCGATTCCGACTCGGGCCGCAGACCAGCCACGATCTCGCGATTTTCCTGGTACCCAACGTGCAGATCGCTGACTGCTACCACTTTAGATTGAGTCGCGCTGGCAAGCGGCACACGCGCATCATCACATGCCGCCGCACCGGGCGGCAAACCGCATCAGACCCCCACCACCTTACTTACGAGCCAGCAGGAGTAACTCGAACGACTGCGCATCAACCACTCAGGGTCCGCGCCATCACAGGCACCCACACCGCCCACCGCCCACCGCCCGCAACGCCGACCCACCCAGCGCCCACCGCCCGATTTAGCCCGTTTCGGTACTCCGCCCGCCGGTGCATCGTCCGACTTATCCTTCATTCCGTGGGTGCATATCTGGCATATCGGCGTCTGGGGGCCACGTAGCGAAGGAAAAGTGGCGG
>JASIBJ010000188.1 GCA_030045215.1 Streptosporangiaceae bacterium
GCGCTTGGTGGGCGCGGGCTCAATCGGTACCGATTTCGCCGCTGATGACTCGGAAGACCTGGCCGAAGAAGCCGGTAGCGACCGTGAAGGGCTGCCAGATGTTCTGGCCGGCCAGTTCGCGCTCGTAGGCCTGGTGGAGCCGGACATCCCATCGGTGCTGGTCGTCGGTTCGATCGGCCTGTCCGGGAGGCGTGACAGATTTCCATGCCCAGGCGGTGATCCGGCCGTCCGCGGACCACTCGCGTGATGCCACCGGCTGAATGCAATCGACGAGATCGACCTTGTGGCAACGACGCGGTGGTTGAACCCCTCCAGCCGGGTCTGGCCCTCGCGCGCGATCTTCGGGTCGAAGCCGCCGTTGCGGTCCCGCGGCACGGCCAAGCCGACCGCGCCGACGTCGGTCAGCAGCGTCTTGCTCGTCATGCCGTTGCGGCTGTTCCCGCTGCCGCGGCCGGCCGGGTCGAGCTTCTCATGGCCCAGGTGCCCGGTCATCTCCTCGGCCAGCGTCCGCTCCAGCACGGCCTTGGTGACCTGGGACAGTTACCCGTCCGGGCCCGGCAGCTGCACGCCCTCGGCCTGGGCCTTGCCCAGCAGCTGGTCGGCCATCTGCTCGTCGATCAGCGGAGCCGGGCCGGCTGGCCGACCTCCAATCCTTACGGGGCACCATCGCTGTGTCCGTCATTGGGTGCCCTTGCGCGAGCCGCAGTCCTGCGGCTAAGGACCAGGAGAGAGTGGGCGGCTCCCGAGTCCGAACATGACGACAGACGCGTGCCAGACGTCCGATCATGCCGAAGTAGTGCGTTGGCCCGGGCACATGGTTATGCAGTACAGCGAAACCGCGGACATGGCATCGGGATCGTCAGCTGGGTCCGACACCTGGACTGCATCACCCGTCGCCGACCCTGAAGATCATGGCGTTGTCAACACATCAATAACCCAGCTTCTGGCCGAGGATGTCGTTATGCCTCACAGAATCCGGGACGCTGACGCCAGATCAGTCGCCGCCGCCGCGACCGCTGGCCGATCGTCGGTGGATCTTCGAGGGCTGCTGGTCCGGCTGCGCCCGTTCCGGGCTGACGAGGTTGATGCGGCCTGGCAGGGGCTGGCGCAACAGGATGAGGCTGCACACCCGCGTCGCCGACCCGAGGACAGCCGCGCAGAGCCGTCGGAGCGGTTCCGGCGACGGCTCCATCGTTCGGGGCGTCTGTGGCGGGGCTGCCTGGATCTGGGCGTTGACTGTGGTGGGCGGCTCGTCGGCACTATCCAGGCGCGGACCCGCCCGGCGCAGACACTGCCCTCCGGAGTCTACGAGATCGGCGTGATCTTGTACGAGCCGAGCGACCGCGGCCACGGGTACGGCGGCGAGGCGGTTGAGTTGCTGACCTCGTGGCTATTCGAGACCGGCAAGGCCGAGAGAGTACAGGCGGGCACCGATGTCAGCAACACGGCGATGCGCACCGTGCTTGAGCGTCTGGGATTCCAGCTTGAGGGGGTCATGCGCGGGTACGGGGCAACCAGCGCGGGAGACCGCCTCGACGGCGCCATGTACGCAGTCCTCAAGCACGAGTGGATAAGCCGTGAGTCGCCAACAGGCCAGCGCTAGCCCCTCGCACCGCCCGCTCATCCCGCAGATCGGGAGTCTTGTGGGCGGGTGGGACGGCGAGCAGAAGTATGTCGTTCCGCGAGCTGGCTGTGCTGCGGCTTCACGGTTAACCTGGGCGCCAGTGCGGCGTTTTGCGTGCCCGAAAGCGCCCAGGGGAGCTGGCCATGCATGTGATCGATCTGTTCGATTCCGGTGCTCGCAATTACCCGCGCCAGCTCGCGCTGACTGGCGCTGGCGGCGACCTGAGCTATGCCGACACGTGGGCGTTCAGCAATCGCATCGCCCGGGCCATGCTGGCCGACGGCGTCAAGCCGGGAACGAAGTTCGCCGCGCTGAGCCCGAACTCCTCGCTGGTGCTGGTCGCCATGCTCGGGGCGGCGCGAGCTGGGGCTGCCTGGTGCAATATCAATCTGCGCGCCGGGGTCGATGCCAATGTGGATATCCTGCGGCGCGGCCGCTGCGAGGTCCTGTTCTTCCACTCAAGCGTCGCCGACCTGGTCCCGGCCTTCACAGAGGCGATCCCGGAACTGCGCCGAGTCGTCTGCCTGGACTCAGCGGACACGCCGTATCCGTCGTTAACACACTGGGCGGCGGGGCAGTCCGAAGGGCGGCTCGACTACCACGTGCCGGTGACCTCGCTTGGTGTCCAGGGTTCGACCGGCGGAACGACCGGGGCGCCGAAGCTGACCCAGGCCTCCAACGAATGGCTGGCGATGTCGACGCTTGCCTGGGCGACGTGCTGGCACTTTGACGTGCCGCCAGTCAACGTCGCCATGACGCCGGTCACGCACGCCGCTGGGTGCATAGCGCTCGCCCAGCTGCAATTTGGCGGCGCCACGGTATTCATGGAGACCCCGGACCTGGACCTCTTGCTCGACATTATCGAGAACCGCCACGCGACCACGCTGTTTCTGCCGCCAACACTTGTTTACGCACTGCTGGCGCATCCTCGGCTGGATGACACCGATACGTCGTCGCTGCGATACCTCATCTCCGCCGCCGCGCCGATAGCGCCAGAGAAGCTGGCCGAAGGGGTCGAGCGTCTGGGCCCGGTGATGTGCCAGGCCTATGGCCAGACCGAGGCGGGATTCCCGCTCACCTGGATGTCGCCCGCCGAGGTGACCTCTGCGGTGCACGATGACGCGCAGCGCGCCATGCTGCAGTCGTGCGGCAGGCCGACGCTGATCTGCGAGGCGCTGGAGGCGATGGGCGACGACGGGCAGATTCTTGCAGCAGGCGAGACCGGCGAGATCGTCTTGCGCGGGCCGACCGTCATGCTGGAGTACCTCGACGATCCGGTCGGCACCGCAGAAGTCCAGGCGCATGGCTGGCACCACACCGGCGACATCGGACGGCGCGAGGCTGACGGCTATGTCTACATCACCGATCGCAAGCGGGACATGGTCGTGTCAGGCGGGTTCAATATCTTCCCGTTCGAGATCGAGCAGGTTCTGCTCGCGCATCCAGCCGTCCAGGACTGCGCGGTCATCGCGGTGCCCGACCCGAAGTGGGGCGAGGCAGTCAAGGCATGCGTCGAGCTGAAACCGTCCGCTACGGCCACCGAAGCCGAGCTCATCGCCATCTGCAAGCAGGCCCTGGGCTCGATGAAGGCGCCCAAGAGCGTCGACTTCATCGACTCGCTGCCGCGCAGCCCAGTCGGCAAAGTGCTCAAGCGAGTCCTGCGTGAACCGTACTGGGCCGGCCAGACACGCCAGGTGGGCTAATCGAGCCCAGGCCGACCATAACCCGGCGTGCTTACGCGGCAGGCAGAGGCGAAATAGCCAGAGCATGTTCGCCGGCAAACTAGCTATCTGATCGCCTCCGCCGACCCGCGCAACGCGCAAGCCCTCACATAGTTATGCACCGGCGCGCGGACACCGAGCGTCCTGTCTTGCCGCGATGTGTACGACACGGATGACCGCGGTGGCGATGATGACTACGTATGGATACTTTGCCTCCCGCCCAGCACCTCGAACTTTTCGTCAGCCTCCGCAGGGACCGTGCCCGAATCCGGCGGGTTCTCAGGAGCATTTACGCCATCGCCCGACCAATGACTGAAGAAAGCGGCGGTGCCGGGCCATGGGTGTACCTAGTTGACCCTGATCCGCCCGACACGCCAACGCGACGTCTGAGAGCGACTCTCGACCTGCGGCCGGACGAGGATCTGTGGATCGAACTGGCCTTCTATCCGGATCGCGCCTCGATGCGAAGGATCATCAAGCGCATCCGGCTAAGCTCTGACTTCAGTAGCAAGGCCACCGAGCTAGACGACCTCCTATCCGTGCGGAAGACCGGCTACGACGCCACCGTCGCCCTGGCAATGCTGGTCGACGCTTAGCGCCTCGGCTGCTGCGGCGGCCCTTATGCGCCGTCTTCCAGTTCGTCTCGGCTTTACTCTCTCGCCGCGAGCAGGTGACACGTCAAGCTCAGGCAGCGGTGCGCGCAAGCGTCGATCGCCTGTGGCATCAGGAGGGCCCGATGGCATCGATGAGGGCAGATCCACGCTGGCGCCTAGCGCATCGCGGCCGCTTTGTCTACGATCGGTTCATGACTGAACGTTCAGACAGGCCCACGAGGGAGGAGGCACCAGCTGGCTCGGTGAGGCCGGGTGCGGCTGGGGCAGGACCGGGGAGCGGCACGGCCGGCGAGGCTGGCCGTCAGCCGGCTGCCGGTGTGCCGGACCGGGCGCGGGTCGTCATCGTCGGGGGCGGGGTGATCGGCTGCAGCATCGCCTACCACCTGGCTCATCTCGGCTGGACCGACGTCGTCCTGCTTGAGCAGCACCGGCTCACCGCCGGAACGACCTGGCACGCGGCCGGGCTCATCACCTCGGCCGGCATGACCGACGAGACCGCGCTGTTCTTCAGCCGGTACTCACGCGACCTCTACGCACGGCTGGGTCAGGAGACCGGCCACTCCACCGGGTTCCGCCCAGTCGGCCACATCTCGATCGCCACCACGCCGCAGCGACGGGAGGCGCTGCGGCGTGAAGCCGACTGGATGCACGGCTTCGGCGTTGAGGACACCGAGATCTCGGCCAAGGAGATCGCGAACATCTGGCCGCTGGCCAGGACCGACGACATCCTGTGCGGCTTCTATGTCGCCGACGAGGGCCGGGCCGACCCGGTGGGCGTGGCGACCTCGTTGGCCAAGGGGGCGCGACAGCTTGGGGTCCGGATCGTCGAGGGAGTCGCCGCGACCGGGGTTGAGACGCGGGAGCGTCGGGTCACCGCGGTGCTGACCGAGGCCGGCCGGATCGAGACCGAGTACGTCGTCAACTCGGCCGGCATGTGGGCAAGGCAGTTCGGCGCACTCGCGGGCGTATCAGTGCCGCTGCAGGCGGCTGAGCACTACTACCTGCTGACCGACACGGTGCCCGGCATGGACCCTGACCTGCCGGTGATTGAGGATCCCGATAACTACGGGTACTACCGGCCCGAGGGCGACGGCATGCTGGTCGGCCTGTTCGAGCCCGTCGGTGCGCCGTGGTCGCTTGACGGGGTTGCCCGCGACTTTGCCTTCGGCAAGCTGCCGCCGGACTGGGATCGGCTTGAGCCGTTCCTCGGTCCTGCCCTGGCCCGGATCCCCTGCCTGGCCGAGACCGGCGTGCGGACGTTCTTCTGCGGGCCCGAGTCGTTCACCGCGGACGTGAAACCGCTGATCGGGCCGGCACCGGAACTGGACGGGTACTTCGTCGCGGCCGGGCTGAACTCGCTCGGCATCCTGTCCGGCGGCGGTGTCGGTTACGTTGTCGCGCAGTGGATCGCGGACGGCGTGCCGCCCGTCGACACCGCGCACATCGCGATCGACCGGACCGCGACGTACGAGACATCACGCAAGTTCCGCGCCGCCCGGACAGTCGAGCAACTCGGCGTGCTGTTCGGGGATGCGGTGTGGCCGTCTTGGAAGCCGTCAACCGGCAGGAGTGTGCGCCGCTCGGTGCTCCACGACCGGCTGGTCGCGGCGGGCGGGCACTTCGCCCAGTCGGCCGGCTGGGAATTCGCGGAATGGCACGCCGAGCCCGGAGAGCACCCGGCGACCACGCTTGACTTCAGCCGGCAGGAGTCGCACCCGATCGTGGCGCGCGAGCACCAGGCCATCCGGCACGCCGTCGGGATGATGGACATGAGCCTGATGGCCAAGTTCCTTGTGCAGGGCCCGGACGCGGCCGCCGTGCTCAGCCGCATGTCCGCGAACGACGTGACCGCCGGGCTCGGCCGGATTGTCTACACCCAGTGGCTCAACGAGGCGGGCGGCATCGTCGCGGACGTCACCGTCACCTGGCTGGAGCCAGATAGGTTCCTGGTGGTGTCCAGCGACGTCATTCACCGCCGGATCGAGCCGATGATCAGGAGGGCGACGCGGCCGGGCGAATTCGTTACGGTGACCGACGTCACCTCAGGGACCACGCTGCTGTCGGTGCAGGGTCCAGCCTCGCGGGAGCTCATCGGCAGGCTGACCGACGCCGACCTGGGGAACGCCTCGTTCCCCTATATGAGCGCCCAGCAGATCTATGTCGGCTACGCGCCGGTCCTCGCCATCCGGGTCACGTACGTGGGCGAGCTTGGCTGGGAGTTGCACGTGCCGGCCGAGTACGCGCTCGGGGTCTACGACGACCTGGTGGCGGCCGGCGCTGACCTCGGCTTCCGGCCAGTGGGCCTGGCCGCCATGTCCGGGCTTCGGCTGGAGAAGGGCTACCGCGACTTTGGCGCGGACATCGACAATACCGACAACCCGCTGGAAGCGGGCCTCGGCTTCGCGGTCGCGTGGGACAAGCCGGGCGGGTTCACCGGCCGGGACGCGATGCTTGCCGCGCGCGCCGAGGGGCCGCCGCGGAACCGGGTTGTCAGCCTGCTCATGGAGGAGCCGGCGGTCGACTTGTTCGGCAACGAGCCGGTGTTCTCGGGAGGCGAGTGGGTGGGCTACGTGCGCGCGGCCGCGTATGGCTTCACGGTCGGCGGGGCCGTCGGGCTCGCCCAGGTCAGGTGCCCGGACGGAGTCACCGGGCAGTGGCTCAAAGGCGGCGAGTTCCGGGTGCGGACCGGCACCGGCGACGTGCCCGCCCGCCTGCAGATCGCGCCGCTCTACGATCCGCAGCGGC
>JASIBJ010000189.1 GCA_030045215.1 Streptosporangiaceae bacterium
GCCGCCTCGCTACTGCTCGGCCCCGTCGTGGACGCCTGGCAGCAGCGCCATCCGGCCGTTGACCCGGTCAGGTTCGCCCTCGGCCACATCGCCGACGACATCGCCTACGGCGCCGGCGTGTGGACCGGGTGCGTCAGGGAGCTGACGCTGGCCCCGCTTACCCCGGTCATCTCCTGGCGGCCGCTGCGGGTGACCGGCCACGGGCCGCAGCGGGCAGAGGAGTCCACCTAATGGGCAGTAGCTGGTTCGAGTCGGTCGCCGAGGCTCAGCGCCGGGCGCGCAAGCGCCTGCCGGCTTCGGTCTACGCGGCCCTGGTGGCCGGGGCGGAACGCGGCCAGACGCTCGAGGACAACGTGGCCGCGTTCACCGAGATCGGCTTCGCTCCCCATGTGGCCGGGCTGTCCGCGCAGCGCGACCTGGCCACGACCGTCCTGGGCCAGCCGGTCTCGATGCCTGTGCTCATCTCGCCGACCGGAGTGCAGGCGGTACACCCAGACGGCGAGGTCGCGGTGGCTCGCGCCGCCGCCGCGCGCGGCACCGCCATCGGGCTCAGCTCGTTCGCCAGCAAGCCGGTCGAGGAGGTCGTGGCGGCCAACCCGCAGACCTTCTTTCAGATCTACTGGAGCGGGTCGCGGGACCAGATCCTGGCCAGGCTCGAGCGAGCGAGGACGGCGCGCGCCGTGGGCGTTATCCTCACGCTCGACTGGACGTTCTCGCACTCCAGAGACTGGGGCAGCCCGTCCATTCCCCAACGCCTCAGCCTGCGTTCGGCCGTCCAGCACGCGCCCGAGGCGCTGCGCAGGCCGCGCTGGCTGGCCGCCTTCGCCCGGGCCGGCCGCCTGCCTGACCTGACCGTGCCCAACATGGCCATTCCGCCTGCACCCTCGCCCGCCTTCTTCGGTGCCTACGGCGAGTGGATGCAGACGCCGCCACCGAGCTGGGCCGACATCGCGTGGCTACGCCAGCAGTGGGAGGCCCCGTTCCTGCTCAAGGGCGTCATCAGGGTGGACGACGCCAAGCGCGCGGTCGACGCGGGGGTCAGCGCCATCTCGGTGTCCAACCACGGCGGCAACAACCTTGACGGCACGCCAGCCACCATCCGCGCGCTGCCTGCGGTGGCGGAGGCGGTCGGCAGCCAGATCGAGGTCCTGCTCGACGGCGGCATCCGCCGGGGCGGCGATGTCGCCAAGGCGCTGGCGCTGGGCGCGCGCGCCGTCATGATCGGACGGGCGCCCCTATGGGGACTGGCCGCCGCTGGTCAGGCTGGTGTCGAGAACGTGCTGGATATCATGCGGAACGGGCTCGACTCTGCGCTACTCGGGCTCGGCAAGTCATCCGTGCACCAGCTGAGCCCTGATGACCTGGTGCTGCGGCCGGACTTCACCCGGCGTCTGGGCGAGTCCGGCTGACGGCCTCAGTACCTCGCGCTCTGATCTCCTGCGTAGCCGTCCGGCATCAGGAATGTGACCAGCAAGTCGTCGGCCAAGGCTGGCAGTTCGTCGATGCGATTGGCGAGGATCCGGTTCAACACGACCTCGTGGATGCCGCCGACTATCGTCTCCGCAGCCAGTCCCGCCCGTCGGCAGCCAGGGATGAGTTCGTGGATATTATCCTCGATCATCTCGGCGAACATTCGCATGGCGTCGTGGCGCCGGGCCATGGCGCGCGGCCCAGCGGCGAGAACCTCGACGATGCACATCCGCGCGAGTTCCGGCTCGCTTGCGACGAACTCCATGTACGCAGCGATGCCCGCGCGTAGCCGCTCCCGGACGGTCGTCTCTTTCAGATAGGCACGCCTGATGTGCCTGGCCTGCAGGCGCACCGCGCCGTCGTAGGCGGCGAGGAACGCGTCTTCCTTGTTCTTGAAGTGCTCATAGAAGGTGCGCCGCGACACTCCGGCGAGCGCGATGATCGCTTCGACGCTCATGTCGGCGTAACCAAGCTCGGCTGAGGCGCAGGCGACCGCGGACAGGATCCGCTCACGCTGATTGGCAGCCACGAAGCTGCGCAACAACCCGTGACGGCCGCTGGGCAGCTGATGCGGGCTGCGCTTGGCGTCGCTGACGAGCGCGGCCTGATCGTAGCCCTGATTCATTGGCTCGATCACCGCCACCTCGAGGATTCCCAAGGCCCGCCGACCCTCGCCGACGGGCTGCCTGCGCTCGCCCTCCATTGTAAACGTCCTTTTGTAGACGCCATCGTTCCTCGCAACCGGATCACTGGACGGCGCCGTGGAGCCAAACGCCCAGTTTGCGCATTCTCGGGCATTGACTCCGCCACCAGTGAGCATTACCTTCGGGTAATCCAGAAATGTTCACGTTTCTGATCTGCGTCATTGATGCGGTGCCATTCCACGCAGCTGACGGGATGAAGATCGTGATGACTAACGAAGGTTGGAGGCATGATCATGGCGTCCAGTAAACGAATCCGCCGTGCGTTCGTGCTCGGAGCAGCGGCCGTCACGGCGACGGTCGTCGTCGCCGCGACGGCTTTAGCGTCAGCACAGGCCACCCCGGGTCGCGGGCCGGGTTATCCACCGCCAGGGGGCATCTACGCGCCCTTCACCGACTGCCCGCTGCTCAACCCCCTGATGCAGGAATCCTCGCCAGGGAACGCAACCGGCTGCATCGCAGGGGACGCCACCACCGGCAGCATCACGATCGGCAACATCACGACGCTGGTCACCAACCCCGTCACCGTCCAGTTCGGAGTATGGGACCCGCCGAACGCCACACCCAACCAGTTCACCGGCGGAATCCTCCCGCCGCCCGACGGGCTTGCTGCCCAACTGGTCGGCGCGCCCGACCTGATACCCGGCGGCCTGCTGCAGGCGCTGGGCTGTGCTACGGCCACTGACCCGACCGTAGAACATCTTTGTAACGTGGCCACACGCTTGGGCGGCAACTTCCTCAACGTCTACGCGCAGGCCCAATCCGCTGGTCCGATCACGAACTTCGACCTCGTCTCCTGGACCCAGCCGCTGATGTTCCGTCTTATCAACCCACTACTTGGCCGGTCCTGTTACATCGGGTCGTACGACAACCCGGTGGTCGTCAATCCCTCGCTGAGCGGCAGCTTGGTCATCGAGTCGGACCCCAACCCGACCGCCCACCCGGACACCGACGTTCTCGAGATCACCGATGGCGCGGCCACGGACACGACCTTCGCCGCGCCTGCCGTTCAGGGCTGCGGCCCAGGCGGGTCGGCCAACATCGCGGTCGATGAGGCGATCGATACCGCAGACGGCCTGCC
>JASIBJ010000190.1 GCA_030045215.1 Streptosporangiaceae bacterium
ATCTCGGCGGTTTCCGAGATCGGGGTCACCCGGACCCGCTGGGGGCCGAATGCCTTGAGGAACTCGTCGTTCTCGGTGGTCGCGATCTGCTGTCCGTAGTAGAGCACCGTCTCGTCGCGGGCCATTTCCAGGTGGATGGCCTCATTAATGGCCGCGATATAGGGGAGTTCCCTCGTCATGACGATGCGCCTCCCCTATGCGTACACGTAGCTGACGGCGGCTTCAGCCGCCGGGTAGGGGCTGGCCAGCGCGAAGTCGACCGCCGCCTGCATCTCCGCGCGTACCTCCGCGCCGATCTGGTCGGCCTGACCGGGCCCGAGAATGCCCTGCGTGACGAGACGACCGCGGAAGGCGGGAACGGGGTCGTTGCGTTTGGCCGCCTCATACTCCTCAAGGTTGCCGAACACCTCGATCGCCTCGTGCTCGGGGAAGTGCAGCGGCACGCCGGGCGGGGCAATGATGTTGCCGTGCGCGCTGAGCCGGTAGACCAGGGACTCCACCAGTGTCGGGCCGCCACCGTCGCGGGCCCGTGCCGCCGCCTCAGCCATCGCGTCGTGCACCGCGACCGGATCCTTGCCGTCCACCGTGACGCCGGGCATGCTGAACGCTCTGGCCTTGACCGATAGCTGGTCGCCCGCAGCGGCGTTGGCGTCCTCCTGCTCGACGCGGGTGACCACGTTGTAGGAGTTGTTCTCCAGCACGTACACGACCGGCAGCTTCCACAGCGAGGCGATGTTCAGCGATTCGGCGAACGCGCCCTGCTTGCTGGCTCCGTCGCCAAAGAAGCACAGCACCACCTGGCCCTGCCCCCGGATTTGGGCGGCGTAGGCGGCTCCGGTGGCGTGCGGGATGCCCTGGCCGACGATGCCGGAGGTGCCGAGGAAGCCACGGGCAGGGTCGCAGAGGTGCATCGAGCCGCCGTAACCGCCGCACAGACCGTCCGCGCGCCCGTAGATCTCAGCCATGATCGCCTTGGGCTCGGTGCCCAAGACGATCGGATAGCCGTGGCACCGGTAGGTGGCGAGCAGTTGGTCGCCGGGCCGCATCGCAGCCACCGAGCCGACGATCGACGCCTCCGCGCCGTCAGCTAGGTGAGTGTGGCCGCGAATCACGCCAGGGTGCTCTTCGAATGACCGCTTGACCCGCTCCTCGAACTCGCGGATGCGCAGCATCTGCCGGTACATCCAGACCAGCCGGCTGCTGTCCGGTTCGGTCATCTGGTCCTCCTTCTGCCAGGTACTCGGGCCGCCGGTCATCCCTGGCTGTCGTGCAGCACCGCCGCGGTTGTGTCGAACGCCCGCTGGAACTCCACTTCAATCGGCAGGCCGCGCTGCTCAGCCGAGAGCACCTCGACGCCCCACGGCCCGCGGTAGCCGGCCGCGGTTACCGCGGCGAGGTAGCCTGCCAGGTCGAACTCGCCCTCACCCGGCAGCTTGCGGTGGTTGAGGGTCTCATCGCCCAGATCGGGCATGTCGGCCAGTTGCCCGTCAGACAGCTCGACCCAGGCCAGGTACTGCGACGGGACGCGGCGGAGCTCGGCGGGGGCGATGCCGAGCTTGGCCATGTGCCAGGTGTCGATCGCCAGGCCGCCGTTCGGCTGCGCCGCTCCCTCGACCAGGCGCAGCGCGGCGTCAAGGGTGCGCACGTTGGCGTCGAACGGCATGAACTCGTAGGCGACCTGCGCGTCGGTGTGGGCTGCCGCGTCCTGGCACAGTTCGGCGAACGTCTCGGTGACCCGGTCAAGCTCGCACGGCCTGCCGAGCAGGTTGCCCACTTTGATGTGGTGCGCGCCGAAGGCAGCGGCCGTGTCGAAGAGCAGCCTGCGCCGCCTGTCCGACTCTGCGCGCGCCGGGTCGGCCGGGTCGGCGAAGAAGTCGGTCAGGAACTCGGCTTCGAAGCAGCTGAGCCCTGCCTCCGTGAAGATTCTGCTCAGCTCGGCGAGCGAGCGGCTCTCCAGCAAGTGCTCGACGTCGGCATGCCACAGGCCGAGGCCGATGAAGCCGGCCCTCGCGGCCTCGCGGCACCGGTCGGGCCAGTCGAACAGGCTCCACTCCCGGCCGACGGCTGGTTCAGCCGGCCCGGAGACCGTCCAGTACAAGGCCACTATCCCGGCGTCCGCCATCGGTGCCCCCTTTGGGCTGAACGGCGATTGGGCATCACGCTACCGACGCACGGGAATCGGGACTAGTCCAAAGTTCCGCTACTCTCGCCAACCTGGATGTCATACGTGAGCCGTTCCGGAGACGACCCCATGACCAAGCTCCCGGATAAGTCCGTGCGAACGGGTACGGCTCAGCCGCGAGTGGCGTGAGCGATGATGGTCAGGTCCAGAAAGCGGCCCGCCAGGCCTTTCTTCTTGGTGAGGCCCTGAGCGTACCGGTCGATCCTGGTTGTGGCCTTCACGAAAAGCCCGTTCTCATCGGCGTGAGCCTCGGTAACGACCAGTTCCGCCGGGGCGCTGACACCCCGGACGGTGATCTGGCCACGCACCAGCCACCGGTCACCGTCGAGGACCACGTCGGACGAGGCAAACGAGATCTGCGGGTGCTCGCCGGCGTGCAGAAAGTTTGCGGACTTGATGTCCTTATCCCTCGCGGCGTTGCCGGTATGGAAGCTGGTCGCATCAATCACCGCAGATGCGGTCGAGGACGTGACGGGATCGACGATCGTGATGTCCCCGGAGACCAGCCGGAAAGTCCCCGTAACCGCGGCCAGGCCGAAAAAGTGCCGGGTGGCAAAGCTAATCGAGGAGGCTTGAGGATCGAGCCGGTAGGTCCCGGCTGCAGGGATCTGGACGGTCGCGGAGTCGGGCATTGGCGTGAGCCCTTCCTAGTCGTTACGAGCCGGCGTTCACGCACCTCTGGCGACCTTAGTAAACGCAGCCGGGTCACTCAGTCGCAGGGGGGAGGCACTCCGATCAGGGCGGGCCGGCCCGGTCGACGCGACAGCGGATCGGGCGCTGCGTCATGGCAGGCACTCGAGCAGGGCGGTGACCTGCTCGGGTCCGGGCAGGCCGTTGATCTCGGCCTGGATCCGGCGTGCCGCTGCCCGGTAGGGCGCGCCGGCCACTGTGCCGGCCATCTCCGTGACGGCCTCGGCTACGTCCTGCGGGGTGAAGGTCATCGGGTCGAGTTCGCGCGCGGTGCCGAGTTCCACGCACCGCTGGCTGTTGTGCGGCTGGTCGGCCCCGATCGGCATGAGCAGCGAGGGAAGTCCGTGAGCGAGGGAGCCGATCAGTGTTCCGGAACCGCCGTGCGAGATCACCAGGTCGCAGCCGGGCAGGATCTGGTCTTGCGGGATGAACGACTCGATCCGGATATGGTCGGGCAGGGGACCAAAGGAACCGGGGTCGAGACGCGGGCCCACGGTCACCACTACGTCCACCGGAAGATCGCGCACACCCGCGAGGACCTTGGCAAAGAGTTCCCGGTAGGTGTCGTATGTGCCCAGGGTGAAGTAGATGGCCGGCCGCGCGTTGCCGCCTGCCGGTACCGGCACGGCGTGGTCTCCGCGGCACCAGAACGTGCCGGCCGGCAGCGGGTACCGAGGGTCGCGCAGGCTCGGCGGCGCGGGCATGATTAGCAGATCGCCTCGGAGGGCGGCGAGCTCAGGGTCGGGGGGCAGGCCGTATTCCGCGCGCAACGCGTCGAGCGGCTCGGCGACGACGTCGGGGCGTATGAGCCCGCCGGCGAGCAGCACGATGACCGTCGCGCACGGTATCCCGAGAGTCTGCGCGGCGATCGCGGTGCCGAAGTCGACCTCATCGCGGACGATCGCGTCCGGCTTCCAGTCCAGCGCGAGCACCCTGACTGCCGTTGCGTGGTTCCGAGCCCCGCGGCCGGCGAAAGCCTCCCGCATGGTTCTTTCCTCGCGCTGCGGATCAGGAGCCGTCAAGGGCCCCAACTCGGCGGTGGCCTGGCGAGGGCGGCGTTCGCTCGTGCGCAACGCCGCGAAGCCCGACGCGACGATCTCTTCCTGCATGCCGCCCGGCCCCGCAATCGCCACAGCGTGACCAGCTGCCTGCGCGGCCCAGGCGAAGGGCAGCAGCGGACGTAGATGTCCGCTTCCCCCCGTGAACGCGAACATTATGCGCACCCGCACGAGCTTAGTCATCAGCGCCAGTGCCGACGTTCTGCTCGGAACTTCTTACGAGGTTCACGTGCCGGATCTGAGCGGCCGGCCGACTCAGGCAATCGCCCAGATCTCGCCGAGAGATCCGTGGCAGGGGGCGACCTGAAGCGGCGCCGAA
>JASIBJ010000191.1 GCA_030045215.1 Streptosporangiaceae bacterium
CTGGCCACCGCCCGCAGGCTAGGCTCAGACCTGGGGGCAATAATCACCTACGACGAGCGGATGGCCGAGGCGGCCATGCACCTCGGTTACCGCGTCGCGGCGCCGCGATAAATCGCGGGCGCTCCTGCGTGACTCGCCCGCTGGCCTACGGCGAGTGGCGTCGCGGGCGGCAACGCGGCCGCGACGCTCCGGGAAGAGGGATTCCTCGGGCCGGTGAATGATTCCCGTCAGTTCCCGACAGCCTGCTGAGTTGGCGATGATCTCCCTAACCGTCAGGGTGGTGTCTCCGATCGGTCGAGAGGCCTGGGGATGGGCGGAGGATCCACCGCCTGTAGTACTGGCTCCGATGACGGCAGCGAGCCAATCAGCACTCTGGGTTGTGTGCCCGTCATGGGCTCCACCGACAACGGGACAAGCAAGCGGGATTCGCTGACAAGTGCCGGGCTGCGGCCGCTAGCGGTGCCCGTTGACTGCGTTTATCGTCAGGCGGCCTTTTGTCATGGTGCCAATACGCTGAGCGTGGCGGGCTACTCGCGTGTCGTGGGTCACGATCACCAGGGTGAGGTTCAAGCTGCGCCACAACTTCTCGAGAAGCGTGACGATTTCGTCGCTGGTGTGTTCGTCCAGGCTGCCTGTCGGCTCGTCTGCCAGCACGACGCTCGGCTCTTTGACCAGGGCGCGAGCGATCGCCACCCGCTGTTGCTGCCCGCCGGACAGCTCGGATGGCAGGTGGCGGGCGCGGTCTGCCAGACCTACGTTCTCCAGCGCGCTCGACACACGTCGGCGCCTTTCTGACGCTCTGATGCCGAGCGGGATCAGGGCTGCTTCCACGTTGCCGGCTGCCGACAGCGTCCGGACCAGGTTGAAGGTCTGGAAGATGAAGCCGATGGACTTGGCCCGCATCCTCGTTAGGTGCGCCTCGCGCATCTGTGCGATGTCCTCGCCGCCAAAGAGCACGGCCCCAGAATCAGGCCGGCCTAGGCCGCCAAGGATCTGCAGCAGCGTGGTCTTGCCGTGGCCGGTCCGGCCCTGCACAGCCAGCCAGTCTCCGGCGGGAATCACCAGGTTCAGGTCGCGCACCGCGTTGATCGTACGGCGTCCCTTGTAAAAGGTCTTGGTGACGCCCGTCAGCGTATACAGCGGAGCTGGTGCCTCCGGGTCACGTAGCCCGCCGACGGCCATGGTCTCGCCAGTCATTCGGCGCTCGCCAGGGCCACTGCCGGCCGCAGCCGACTGATCTGCCAGCCGCCCACCGAGCCGGCGAGCAGGGCTCCGGCAACGGCCAGCACAATGGCTAGCACGATAGTTCCGACCGTGACCGGAGCGGTGAATGGTAGGTGCACCGTGTGACTGGCGGTCGGATTGGCGACGGTTTGCACCGAGCCGCCGAGCGTAGCCCTGAAGAAGCCGCCGCCCGCGCCGAGCGAGCCGCCGAAGCCACCTTTGCCACTGTTGCCTGTCTGGACGATTGCTGACAGGCTCGGCGCAGACTTGGCGGCCGCGTACGCTCCGCCCATTCCTAGTGCGATCCCGCTGGCAGCGCCGACGATGCCCGTGGCGATGGTCTCCCCCATGAGCTGAGCGCTGATCCTGCGGCTGCGCCATCCAAGTGCCTTGAGCGTCCCGAACTCGCGGCCCCGGCGCGCAACCGCGGCCAGCGTCAGCAGGCTCGCGACTGCGAACGCCATCAGCAGGACCAGCACAGCCAACCACGTTCCCAGCCTGCTCGCCAGTTCTCCGGTCGTCTTCAGGGACCCGGTTACGCCTCGGGCCAGGGTGGCCGAGTTGTTGACGGTGGCTGACGGCAGCTTGCGGGAGATCTCGCTGGTCACCGTATCCACGGCGGCAGCAGTGGCGGCCTGGACATAGACCGTATCTACTTCTCCCGCCAGCTTGGACAGCGCCTGGGCGCGGCTAAGCGGAATATAGAGGTCCGGCGGATTGCTGGCTTGGGCCTGGCGGACCAGTCCGATGACAGTGAACGGCTTTCCTGTGATGTCGACCGTTGAGCCCACCCTGATGTGGTGGGACGCGGCATAGGCTGAGTCCACGACGGTGACGTGACCGTCTGCCTGCGTTGCGGCAAACGCTTTGCCTGTGATCACCTGCGCCGCCGCAAACGGCCCGAGTCCCAGGTGGCGAACGTCCACGCCAACAACGATGATCTGAACCGGCGGCTGGAAGCTTGTCGGCGGGGGCGCATTGGCGGCAGGGATAGTCGACTTGATCTCGGTCAGGATCAGCGCGCCAGCCGCGGCGGCCACGTGCGGGAGCCCAGAGATGGTTCTCACCGACGACGCCTTCAGCGTGCCCAGTGTCGTATCAGTGAGAGTGTCGAGTTGCTGCCCCTGCTGCTCTGGGGTGATCTGCTTGAAGCCGGTTGGCGTGTACGGCGTCGTGACCGATATGTCAGTTCCAACCCCGTAGAGCGACGCCAGTACCTTTCCTTGCGCGCTGCGAACACCTGCGGACAGCGCGGTCACGGTGATCACGAAGCCGATACCCATGGCCAGGCCCGTGGCCATCACGATGGCCTGGCGCTTCCTGCTCCGCAACTCCCCGAGCAGGTACGAAAGAAAGAACATGGAAAGAACCTCCGGCGATTTCCTGGCGCGGACGCGCTCGGGAATTGGTTAGTTAGATCGAGACAGTGCCGAGACCAAGCTGAGTCAGCGCGGCCGCCACATCCGCATCGCCCGTGTCGGCGCGCTTGCGCATCTCTTCGTGGAGGGCGACCAGGGCAGACAAGTACTGGGCGTGGGTAAAGCCGCGCGCGCCAGCTGCCCCCCGGAACCGATGCGCGACCGCAGCCGGGACCCGGCGCAGCATGATGTCCTCGTGCTCGCGACCTCCCGGACCCTCGGGATCCGTCGCCGCCCAGAAGACGACATCCTTCCCTGGTGGCAGCGAAGGTGGCCCCGGAAAAGGCACTCGGAACGCCTCCTCGCCTGCTTCGGCAGGACCAGGCGCATCCTTGCTGTCGGGCATCGCGTATCACCTATTTCGTCAACGCTATCTTGATAGCGGACGCATACATTGTCAATCATCTGCGTCCAGCGGTGCTCTGACACCAGGTCGTCATCAACCATGGCCACGTGGGTCTTGCTGGTGCCTGTGGTGATGTACAGCGCAGCGGCGATCTCGGAGTTGGACATGCTCAGGCTCATCAGCCGGAGCACTTCGCGCTCGCGGTCGGTGATCCCGGCGAATTCCCGTGGCTGCCGGCCCGGACCGGGCTCGCTGGCAAACTGCCCGACAGGCGGCGGGTGACGCCCGGCGCGATGACGGCGTCGCCAGCCGCGACCACGCGGATTGCAGCCAGGATGTCCTGCAGTGCCATGTCCTTGACCAGGAATCCGCTCGCCCCGGCCCGCAGAACGCCGTAGACGTAGTCATCGTCGTCGAACGTGGTGAGCACTAGCACGGCGAGCGCGCGCATGGCCGACGCTGATCATCTGGGTTGCCTCGATGCCGTCCATGCCCGGCACGCGGATGTCCATGACCACAATGTCGGCGTCGGTGTCCGTGGCCAGCCGTACCGCCTCGGCTCCGGTGCTGGCCTCCCCGGCCACGTCGATGCCGGGTGTCTGCTTGATCAGCATGCGCAGGCCCGCGCGGACCAGCGGCTGGTCGTCGCCACGGACGTTTGTCCGGGCGATGAGTTGTTAAGGCCCGAGCGCGGTAGATCGTGCGCAGGGCTGCCAAACCGCGACGCCGCTCAGCGGTACCCGGAGCAGGCCGTTCGACGGCAACTTGGCCGTCGACGTCTCAATCCGCAAGCATCGGCCTCGCCGACTCCTCGGTGAAGGCGGCCGGCTGGCGAAGTGCGCGGCGCCTGTACGCCGATAGTGACCCGCTGGTAGAGCGTTGAGGTCAAGGGCCGCGACCAGTGTTCTCAGGGTCGGGCGTCGAGCACCATGTTGAACCGGTTTTCAGCTGCCCGGCGGATGTGGCTGTATCCGGCTTCGGCGAGCACGGCGCGCAATTGTGCTTCGCCAGCCTGGGCGCCGAGGCCGAGGCCGACGGGCTGGGCGAGCGATGCGGGCAGGCACAGGAAGGTCGAGGCAGCGTAGTTGAGCGCTGCTGCCGGGTTGGCGAGGTTGGCGTCCAGGCTGTCGCCGGCGGTGAGCGGCTCGATGAGCATGAGCGCGCCGCCGGGTGCCAGCGCGGCGCGGGCGTAGGCGGCCGCTCCAACGGGGTCGCCAAGGTCGTGGAGGGTATCGAAGAAACAGATGAGGTCGTAGCCGTCGGCGGCATAACGGCTGGCATCGGAGACGTCGAAGCGGACTCGGTCGGCTACGCCTGCGGCAGCGGCGCGCTGCCGCGCGACGTCGATGGACTCTTGATGGGAGTCGAATCCGGTGAACCGTGACTGCGGGTACTCGCGTGCCATGAGGATGAGGGCTGCTCCGTGGCCACAGCCAATGTCGGCGACGCTGGCGCCAGCCTTGAGCCGGGCTTGCAGGCCGTCGATGGCGGGAATCCATTCGCTGATGAGGCTGCCGCGGTAGCTGACCTGCCAGAACCGCTCGGTGCTTTCGAAGATCGCCGTGTCCTGGTCGGTCCATGCGACGCCGCAGCCGGTGCGGAACGCGTCAGCGATCTTGCCGATGCTGCGGAACATCCCGGCGGGCAGCAGCGCGGCACCGGCCATCGCAGCTGGCGAGTCGTCGGTGGCGAGTACTGCAGCGTGCTCGGGCGGCAGGCTGAAGGTCCCTGTGGCGGCGTGATGGCTGATGAACCCGGCGGCGGCCTGCTGCGCGAGCCATTCGCCGACGTAGCGTTCGTGGGTTCCGGTCGCGGCGGCGAGTTCGGCGGCTGTGGCGGGGCCGGTGGCGGCGAGTGCGCGGTACAGTCCCAGCTCGTCTCCCAGCACCACCATCGCGGTAGTGGCCGCGCCGGTCACCGCGACGGCAACCTGGTGCGCGAATGCGCCGATCTTTTCGGTGTCCAGATTCATCGAGGCCTCCTCTGCCAGATGTGGTCGTTTGGTTACCGGCATGAGCCTGGCAGGCTGCGGTTTCACGAGGCTTTCACTGTTCGCGCACGACGTGCTTGGGCCACAATCGGTGGGGTGAGCGGCTCCGCGCTGACCTTCGGCGTGCTCGGTGCCCTGCAGGTTTGCCGCGACGGCGAGCCGGTCGGTCTGCCGCGCGGACGCCGCCGTGCCGTGCTGGCGGCGCTGCTGGTACGTGCGGGCCGGCCCGTCCCTGCGGATGCGCTCATCGACGTGGCCTGGCCCAGTGTGCCACCGGCTGACCCAGGGTCGGCGCTGCACACGGTGGTGTCCCGGCTGCGCGCGGTGCTGGGCGACGACGTTCTGCGCACCGGGCCGGCCGGGTACTTGCTCGCAGTGCAGCCGGGCGCGCTCGATGCGGACATGTTCGAAGCGCTGCGGGGGCGGGCAGCCGAGGCCGGTGGCGGCCGGGCGGTGGCGCTGCTTGACCAGGGGCTCGGCCTGTGGCGCGGTCCTGCGTACGCCGAGTTCGCCGACCGTGACTTTGCCCGGCCTGAGGCGGTCCGGCTAGACGAGCTTCGGCTGGTCACGGTCGAGGATGTCGC
>JASIBJ010000192.1 GCA_030045215.1 Streptosporangiaceae bacterium
TGCGGCTGCCAGGGCACAAACCCGGGCTGACCCAGGCAGCGGCAGGACGGAGAGCAGATGCGGGACGGCACAGCCCGCCGCCACCCAGGGAACCCCGATAACGACTGGTACGACCGCTCGTCTCGCCAGCCGGGCGGTCGGAGGGCACCCACCGCCAGCCGTCGGCCTGGGCCGATCCGCGGGGGCACCCGGCGGCAGCCGGGAACCGCGGGGCGGTGGCAGCTCTGGCGGCGATTCCGGGACAAGAGCGCGCTAGCCCAGGTCGGCTATACGGTTGCCACCATCGGGGCAGTCCTGACCGTCATAGTCGGTGTCGGCGGATACGCCGAGTACGAGCGGCTCGTGGGCAACATCGACTCGGTCAACGTGGGCGACCTCAGCGGGCGGACGGTCTACGGCGTCCAGAACATCCTCGTCCTCGGCTCGCAGGAGCGGCACGGCCAGACCGGTAACTTCGGCTTCGAGGCAAATCCGTGGACCACGAACTCCGACAACCTGCTCGTGATTCACCTGAACGCGACCCACACCCGCGCGATCGTGCTGTCAATTCCGCGTGACACCATGGTGTACGAGCCCGGCTGTGAGGCCCGCATCCGGCAGATCGGCATCGGCATCCAGGGGCCATTTCAGAGCACGATCATCGACGGCGCTCTCAACATCGGCGGCCCCACGTGCGCGGTCGAGACGGTCACGGACCTAACCGGGATCAAGTTCGATCACTTCGTCGAGTTCGACTTCAACTCGTTCCGCGCCATCGTGGACGCGATCGACGGGGTCAACGTCTGCATCCCCAAGGGCGGCTACCACGACCCGAATTCCCACGTGAACCTCACCGCCGGCATTCACCACATCGATGGGACCGAGGCACTCGCCCTCGTCCGGACCAGGGACACCCTGCAGGATGGTGCCGACACGGGCGGTGACCTGCCCCGTATCGAAGTGCAGCAGGCCTTCATGGAAGACGTGATGCTGAAGGTTGCCCGCATGCACCTGTTTGACCCGGGCAACGCCCTCACGCTCTTGCGCATCGCCAGCATCGCGACGAAGGCCCTCACCGTGGACAAGGGCCTGGGCACGACGGACTCGCTCATCAGCATGGCCAAGTCCCTGGTCGGCCTGCACGCCAGCGACGTGACGATGCTGACGATGCCGAACGTATTCGATCCTGCGAACAATGACCGGCTGCTGGCCGAAGAGCCGGAGGCTGACGTGGTCTTCGGAATGGTCGCCAGAGGGCAGGCCTGGAGAGGGCACCTGCCGTTGATCAAGCCCGCGAAGATCGAAGTGACGGTGCTCAACGGCACCGGCATCGGCGGCCTGGCGGGCCGGACCGCGGCGGCGCTGCGCAAGCTTGGCTTCGATGTGATCCACATCGGCGACGCCAGCCCGACCACATCGACGACGGTCAGCTATGACGGCATCGCATCGGCGGACGAGGCCTACACGCTGATGGCCTCGCTGAAGTCCTTCGCGCAGGGCAATCAGCCGCAGGCGCAGAACCTGCTGGCCGAGCCGGCCCCGCAGGGCGGTCGCTACGCCGCGCTCACGCTGACCCTGGGTGACGACTACGCCAACTTCCCGGTCAACCCGCCACCGGCCACGAAGAAGTCGGCCAACTCCGGGACGGCCAGCGCGCCGGCCGATACCGCCGCGGCCAGCTCCAGTGGCCCGGGCGCCGTGGAGTCCCGCAGCGGGAACGAGAACGTCTGCTCTGGCCTGCCGCTCGGCTAGCCTGCCCTGAGCATGCCGGCCCCGGTCACGCCAGCACGGACGTGATCGCGCTCCGCAGGGCCGCGGGCACGTCGGCCACGAGCTGGTGCTGGCCGTCGCGGACCACGTCCCGACCCCCGACAATCACGTCACGGACGTCCGCGGCGGTGGCACCGAAGATAACCGACTCCAGCGCGGTCCCCCGCACCGTGCCCGCGGTCCTTACCGAGTCCAGCCGCACCACGACCAGGTCGGCCATGGCGCCCGGCGCGAGCTGACCGGCGTCCGGCCAGCCCAGGCTTGCGTGCCCGGCCGACGTCGCTGCCGTCGCCAGCTCAGCCGCCGTGAAGTGACCCCGCTCCCGGCTGGCGAGCCGCTCGTCAAGCTCCACCCGGCGGGCCTCCTCGAGCAGGTCGATCACGGCGTGGCTGTCGCTGCCAAGAGTCAGGGTCGCGCCCGCAGCGGCCAGCCCGCTGGCCGGCCCTATCCCGTCGGCCAGGTCGGCCTCGGTCGTCGGGCAGAAACATGCATGGCTGCGGCTCTCGCCGAGCAGCCGGATGTCGGGCCGGGTCAGGTGGGTAGCGTGCACCAGGCTGCTCCGCGGCCCAAGCGCGCCGGCCTCCTCGAGCACCGCAGCCGGAGTCGCGCCGTACGCGGCCAGGCAGGCCGTGTTCTCGGCGACCTGCTCGGACAGGTGGGCGTGCAGCGGCGCCCCGTGGCGGTGCGACCAGCCGACGACGTCCGCCATCTGGGCGGGCGGCACGGCGCGCACCGAGTGGATCGCGGCGCCCGCTCTGGCGCCCGCCCCCAAGGTGCTGGTCTCATCCGCCCCCAGTGCCGCCATCCGCTCCGCCCAACGCGAGCTGTCGCCGTCGCCGAACCGCAGCTGCGGGCCGGCCAGTGGCAGCTGGGCTCCATCGTGGCCGAGCCCCCCGGCCAGATAACACGTGTCCAGCAGGGTGATCCGCAGCCCGGCTTCGGCGGCCGCCCGGACAAGCACGCGGCCCATCTCGTTCGGGTCCGCGTACGGCACGCCGCCCGGCCCGTGATGCAGGTAATGGAACTCGCCGACGCAGCTCACGCCGGCCAGGGTCATCTCCGCGTAGACCGCGCGGGCCAGTTCCAGGTAGTCATCGGGATCAATCCGCTCCGCTACCTCGTACATCCGCTCCCGCCACGTCCAGAACGTGCCTCGGGACGCCTGCGTTATCCCGCGCAGCGCCCGGTGGAACGCGTGCGAGTGCGCGTTCGCGAGCCCTGGCAGCGTCAGGCCCGGCAGCCGGATGGCTCCGGCGGGTATCTGAATGGCCTCGGGCGTGACGCCGCTGAACCGGTCCCCGGCCGCCTCGAGCAGGACGTTCGCGCGCAGGCCAAGCCCGGGCGACCAGGCCAACTCGGCCAGCCAGGCCCGGTCGGGCGCTACCTTGCCCGGCTCGCCGTCGCTCGCGGACCGCAGCCGACTCACCGGCAGGCCAGATCCGCGAGCACCGCCGCCAGCGCGGTCACGCCCGCCTCGCAGTCGTCCGGCTCGGCGTGCTCGGCGGGCGAGTGTGAGACGCCGGTCGGGTTCCGCACGAATAGCATCGCGGTCGGAATCCGGGCCGCGAGGACCCCGGCGTCATGACCGGCACCGGTCGGCAGCAACGGCGCCTGCTGCCCAGCCGCGGCCAGCACCTCCTTGATCCGGTCTCGCAACGCCTGGTCGAACCGCACGAGCGGCGTGAACGACTCCTGCCGCAGCTCGAATCCGACTCCGTGCATGGCCGCCGCCTCCGCCGCGACCTCGCTGACGGTCGCGACGACCAGGTCAAGCACGACCGCATCGGGTGCACGGGCGTCGAGCCAGGCGTGTACGGATGAGCTGATGGCGTTCGCCGCCCCGGGTTCGGCGATGACCTTGCCGAACGTGGCTAGCGCGCCGTGGTCGGCCGCCGCCTGCCTGGCTGCCAGCGCCGTGGCCGCGAACGGCAGCATCGGATCGCGGCGATCCCCCAGCCTGGTGGTGCCGGCGTGGTCGGCCCGGCCGGTGAAGTCCAGCCGCCAGCGCCCGTGCGGCCATATCCCGTCCGCCACGCCGATCGCGGCCCGCAGGCCCGCGAGCGCGCTGCCCTGCTCGATGTGCAGCTCCACATACGCGCCGATCCGGCCGAGCAGTTGCTCGTCCGGGCCGATGAGCGCCGGATCGCGGCCAGCGGCCTGCATGGCCGAGGCCAGGCTGATCCCGTCCTGATCACGCAGGTCCCGCGCCACGGCCGGATCCATCAGGCCGGTCAGCAGCCGGCTGCCGAGGCAGGCTACGCCGAACCTGGCCCCCTCCTCCTCGGTGAACGCCGCCACGCCGATCGGCCTAGCCGGGCGGAACCCCTCGTTCCGAAGCTGAGCGATCGCAGCAAATGCCGAGACGATCCCGAGCGGCCCGTCAAATGCCCCGCCATCGGGAACAGAGTCCAGGTGGCTGCCGGTAATGACGGCCGCCTCACCGGGCCCGCCCCACCACGCCCACATGTTGCCGTTGCCGTCGCAGTCGGTCCGCAGGCCCAGGCTCGTGGCGTTCCTGACGAACCAGCCGCGGCAGGCGGCATCGGGCTCGGTCCATGAATAGCGCCGGTAGCCGCCGGTGAACTCGTTCCGCCCGACCGGCAGCAGTTCGGCCCACAGCTCGGCAAAGCTCATCGCGATGCTTTCGGCACGGGCCGTCAGTTGTCCGCGCGCATCGGCACCCGCACGCCGCGTTCGGCCGCAACCTCGCCCGCGCGCTCGTAGCCGGCGTCCGCATGCCGGATCACGCCCGTGCCCGGATCGTTGGTCAGCACCCGCTCCAGCTTCTGCCCGGCCAGATCCGTGCCATCCGCCACGCAGACCTGGCCCGCGTGGATCGACCGGCCGATACCGACGCCGCCACCGTGGTGGATGCTCACCCAGGTCGCCCCGGACGAGGTGTTGAGCAGGGCGTTCAGCAGCGGCCAGTCCGCGATCGCGTCGCTGCCGTCGGCCATCGCCTCGGTCTCCCGGTACGGCGACGCCACCGACCCGCAGTCGAGGTGATCGCGGCCAAGGACGATCGGAGCCTGCACCTCGCCCCCCCGCACCAGCTCATTGAACCGCTCGCCGGCGAGGTTCCGCTCGCCATAGCCCAGCCAGCAGATCCGGGCGGGCAGGCCCTGGAAGTGCACCTTCTCCCTCGCCATCCGGATCCACCTGGCGAGCGCCTCGTTCTCGGGGAACAGGTCGAGGATCGCCGCGTCGGTGGCCGCGATGTCGGCCGGGTCGCCAGACAGCGCGACCCAGCGGAACGGGCCCTTCCCCTCGCAGAACAGCGGACGGATATAGGCGGGGACGAACCCGGGAAACTCGAACGCGCGGTCGTAGCCGGCCAGCTGCGCCTCGCCGCGGATGGAGTTGCCGTAGTCGAAGACCTCGGCGCCCGCGTCCTTGAACCCGACCATCGCCGCGACGTGGGCGGCCATCGATTCGCGCGCGCGGCGGGTGAAGCCGTCCGGATCCTCGGCGCGAAGCGCGGCCATGTCCTCGAACTTGACCCCGCGGGGCAGGTAGGTGAGCGGGTCGTGTGCGGATGTCTGGTCGGTCACCACATTGATCGGCGCGCCCATGCGCAGCAGCTGGGGCACCAAATCCGCGGCATTGCCCAGCAGGCCGATGGACAGCGCCTCGCCAGCCCGCGCCGCGGCCTCGGCCCTGCGGACCGCGTCGTCGACGTCGGCGGCCTCGACGTCGAGATACCCGTGCTCGATGCGGCGCCTGATCCTGGACGGGTCACAGTCGATGCAGAGGGCCACGCCGCCGTTCATCGTCACCGCGAGCGGCTGGGCACCGCCCATCCCGCCCAGGCCCGCTGTGAGCGTGATCGTGCCCGCCAGCGAGCCGCCGAAGCGCTTGGCCGCGACCGCGGCGAACGTCTCGTAGGTTCCCTGCAAGATGCCCTGGGTACCGATGTAGATCCACGATCCGGCTGTCATCTGGCCGAACATCGTGAGTCCCTCGGCCTCGAGCCGCCGGAATTCCTCCCAGGTCGCCCACTGGGGAACCAGGTTGGAGTTGGCGATCAGCACCCGCGGCGCCCACTCGTGGGTGCGGAACACGCCGACCGGCTTGCCCGACTGGACCAGCAGGGTTTCGTCGCCCTCAAGCTGCTGCAGCGACGACACGATGGCGTCAAACGCGGCCCAGCTGCGCGCGGCCCGCCCCGATCCGCCATAGACGATGAGCTGGTCGGGGTGCTCGGCAACCTCGGGGTCGAGGTTGTTCATCAGCATCCGCATGGCCGCCTCTTGCGGCCAGCCCTTGCAGGCTAGGCCCGTCCCGCGCGGCGCGCGCACTGGCCTGGCACCCGGCAGCCTGGGCCCGTCGGTCATGTCCAACTCCCTCGATCGACTGGGCATCATCATCCACCGTGCCCGCCCCTCGTCACGACCCGGGTCAGGCGCCGCTGACCGCCTCGAGGATCGCGACCAGGTCCGCCGCCGATGGCTGCCGCGGAGCGTTTGCCAGCACCTCGTCATCGAGCGCGTCCGCCGCGATATACCGGAAGTCCTGGCGCCTGATTTCGAAGTCAGACAGCCGCTTGTCCATCCCCACGGACGCGGCAAGCGCGGCGACGGCCCGCACCGCGGCGGTCGCGTTTGTCCCGGCCGGCACCGCCGTGTCGCCGGCGCCGAGCGCGAAGGCGACGTCCGCCAGCCGCGACTGAGCGACGGGCAACGTGAACCGCAGTACCTCGGGCAGCACCATCGTCAGCGCGACCCCGTGGGCGACGTCGAACCGCCCTCCGATGGCGTGTCCGATCGCATGGCAGGCACCGAGTCCGGTCGAGGCCATCGCCACGCCCGCCATGTGTGCTGCCAGGAGCATCTGCCCTCTGGCCTCGCGGTCCGAGCCGTCCGCCACCGCCCTCGGCAGGAATTCACCGATCATCCCGATGGCCTGTAGCGCGATCCCGGCCGACCAAGGGCTGGCCCGGACCGAGAGGTAGGACTCGAGCGCGTGCGTCAGCGCGTCCATACCCGTCGCCGCGGTGGCGTCCGCCGGCAGTCCGACGGTGAGCTCGGGGTCGAGGATGGCGGCGGCCGGCATCGTGGAGGCATGCCCGACGTAGAACTTACGGTGCTGGTCCTCGTCGGTGACCACGCCGAACCCGTTGGTCTCGGCCCCGGTGCCTGCCGTCGTCGGCACAGCCAGCAGCGGCAGGGCCGGGCTGGCGAACTCGGCCCGGTAGTCAAGCTGACGGCCGCGCTGCGGGTTCACCGCCGCCAGCGCGATGCCTTTCGCCGCGTCGATCGGCGAGCCGCCGCCGACCGCGACCACGACGGGCCGCTCATTAAGCAAGCCGGCCGCCGCCACCGCTCCGGCGGCGACATCCGCAGTAGTGGGATTCGGGTGCACGCCGCTGAACACGGCTGCCGACTGGTCCGCGTCGGCCAGCACCTTGAGCACCTGGGCGATCACCGGCGTCGCTGCCAGCGCCGCATCGGTCACGAGGAACACGGCCGCGCCACCGGCCGCCGTCACCAGCGCAGGCAGCCTGGCGATTGCCCCGGCGCCAAAGTATGCCGTCGGTGTGGCGCCGATGGTGAGCTCGGACGGAACGGGCAGCACGGTCACTCCCTTGGCAGGCGCAGCGGCGTGGCGGTCAGGTCTTCCAGCAGCCTGATCGGCAGCATCTCGCCGCCATGGTCACCGTACTGGGCCCTGGCCCGGCGGTAGATCTGCTCGACCAGCGCGCTGACTTCGGCCGGCACACCGGTCTGCCGGGCCAGGTCGACGGCCAGGCCCAGGTCCTTGCAGGCCAAAGCCAGCGCGAACGAGTCGTCATAGTCCCCGCGCTCCAGCACCGCCAGCACGTCCCGCTCGAGGAAGTTGCTCGCTGCCGGGCTGGCCAGCAGGCACTGGCGCAGCATGGCCAGGTCGACGCCGGCCCGCACGCCGACGGTGAGAACCTCCGCTGTCGCGACGAGGTGACCGAACCACAGCAGGTTGATCATCAGCTTGACCGTGTAGCCTGCCCCGTTCCCCCCGACGTGCAAGATGCGGTCGGGATCGCCCATCGCCTCCAGCAGCGGGAGCGCTCGGTGAAAGTCGCCGGCACTGCCACCGACGAAGATCTGCAGGGATCCGGCCCTGGCGCCGACCGCCATCCCGCTCACCGGGGCGTCCAGCACAGCGATCCGGCGAGGGCCCGCGAGCGCCCGGACCCGATCGGCCACCGCCGGCACGCTGGTCGACATGTCCACCCAGATTGCGCCGGGCTCAAGCCCGTCCAGGAGGCCGTCCGCGCCGAGGAGCACATCCGCCACCTGCTCGGGCGCGGGCAGCATCGTGATGACGACCTCACGGCCCGCGCCGGTCGCGCGCGGCGACCCGGCCCAGGTCGCGCCGGCCGCCACGAGCCCGGATGCGGCCTCAGGTCGCTGGTCGTGCACAACCAGGTCGTGGCCGGCGGCCAGGATGCGCGCGCTCATCGGCGCGCCCATGTGACCTAGCCCGATGAAACCTACTCGCACCGCTGCCACATCCACGTCATGCCTGGGCCCATCGGGTCACGGCGTCCGCATCGATCTGCCCGCCGAGGCCCGGCCGCTCCGGCACCCGGACGGAGCCGCTGGCGTCGGTCAGGACCGGTTCGGCCAGGAAGAAGTCGCGCCGCTCGGGCGTCCACCCCGGAGGGTCGAAGGGGAACTCCAGGAACGGCCCGCCGCCGACCCCGGCCGCCACGTGCAGGTTGGCCAGCAACCCAAGGCCGTTGGTCCAGGTGTGCGGGCTGAACCAGCGGCCCTCCAACAGCGCCACCTCGGCAACGGTGCGCGCCCGCAGCATGCCGACCGCGAGCACGACGTCCGGCTGCACCACATCCAGCGCACCGGCGGTCAGCGCCGCAAGCAGCTCCGGCACGGTGCGGGCCATCTCGCCGCCTGCCACGCGCACGCCCGCCTGTTCCCTGACCATCCGCATTCCGGCCAGGTCGGCGGCGGGCAGTGGTTCCTCCAGCCAGAGCACGCCCAGCTCGGCCAGCTCGGCCGCGAGCCGACGCACGGTCTGCGCGTCGAGCGCAGGGCCAATGTCTCCCGGCATCCGCCACCACTGGTTCAGGTCGACCATGATCTCCATCGCGTCGCCGACCGCATCCCTGGCCGCGCGGACGCAGGCCGCACCGGATGGCACGTCGTCGCGGCTGATGCGGATCTTTACGGCCCTGAAGCCCGCCCCGCGCGCTGCCAGCACCGCGTCGGCAGCCGTGGATGGGCTCTTGAGCTCGGCGAATGACGCGTAGGCGGGCAGGCGGTCGAGCGCGCCGCCGAACAGGGCAGCGACCGGCTGGCCGCAGGCCTGGCCGGCGATGTCCCAGAGCGCCGCCTCGAACGGCCAGTACCGGCCGGCGTGGAAGCTGATCGACTCGAGCGTCCGCACCTGATTGACGATCCGCAGCGGGTGGGTGCCGACGAACAGATCCGCGAAGGCCTCGAAGCCGTCCATCGTGTCGCCTGACCCGTAACCCACGAGGCCGGCGTCGGTATCGACCCGGACCAGGGTCGCGTCAAAATAGCGCCGCGGTACCGGATCCCAGGCCGCGTTGAGCGGCGGGTCGAGCGGCAGCCGCATCCGGCTAAGCCGGATGGAGGTTATCTTCACGGTGCCTGGTAGTACGGGTTGTACGGCTGCTGCCTGGCCGCCTCGACCGCATCCAGATCTGGCTCTGAGCTGACCGCGGCCAGCAGCGCGCCCTTCGTCGCGGCGCGGTTGTTCGCGTACACCAGGTCAGCATCCCGGGCCGCCGGGTTCACCCAGACAGCCGCAATGAGCACGGACTGGGCGGCCGCCGCTGCGGTGACGATGCCGTCGGCGACTGCGTCGGCAACTCCGCCGGCTACCCCGGCTTGCGCAGCCCCCCAGGTCAGCGTCGCGTGCTCATCGCTGGCGATGGCCGCTTTGTTCACGAACAGCGTCAGCGGCCGGACCGGAGTGCCGGGCCGCAGCACCGCCACGAACGGCGTGTGGCCGGCGCTCGGGGTCGCGAGCGCGGTGGCCCACGCGGTCCCGACCGGCCCGGCGCGATGGCCGAGGACGACGTTGATGTGCGCCGCCTCGGCGCCCTCGCCGACGAAGCTCTCGCCGATGAGCACTTCTGACGAGTCCGCCACGAGTTGGCCTCTTTCTGGCGTTGATGCGCCGATCCCCGCCGGCGGTCCGTGCGCTTTCGCCCAAAGGTAGCTAAGTTGGCTGGCATGGCGGTGACAGTATTCCGCAGCCGCGTGCGAAGCGGCGCGGGCGGCCGCCTGTCGCGCCGGAATCTGCCACCTGACAAGCACGTGAAAACGGTCTTGCAGGTAGGGGCGTCTGCTCTTAGGCTAACCGAACCCGGTTATTCCGGTCTGTTGTGTTGCCTAAGTCGCAAGGGGATCCCTTGGCGATCTACCTGCTGAGGAGACTCGGGCTCGCGGTCATCACGCTCTGGCTGCTCAGCGTGATCATTTTTTTCGCGGGCCAGGTGCTACCCGGCGACCCGGGGCGAGCGATCCTCGGCCCGTTCGCGACGCAGAGCGCGGTCAACAGCCTGAACCGGCAGCTCGGTGTCGACCGGCCGTTGCTCACCCAGTACTGGTCCTGGATCAGCGGAGCCGTTCACGGCAACCTCGGCATCTCCTACCAGTACCGAACCCCGGTCGAGCCGATGCTGGCGTCGGCTCTGGCGAACTCGGCCAAGTTGGCGATCTTCGCGCTCGTCCTACTCGTTCCGCTCGGCATCATCGGCGGAGTGATTGCCGCGCTCTACGTTGGCCGGCCGGTCGACCGGGTCATATCGCTGACAGGCCTGTCGGCCGCCACTGTGCCTGAGTTCGTCTCCGGCATCGTGGTGATCGTCATCTTCGCCGACGGGCTCAAGGTCCTGCCGTCAAGCGCGAACGCGGCTCCCGGCTCGTCCTTCGCCACTCAGTTGCGGTACTTGATCCTCCCGGTGATACCGCTGGTGTTCGAGTTCTTCGGCTACATAGCGCGGATGGCGCGGGCCGGCACGATCGAGGCCCTCGAGTCCGATTACGTCAGGACGGCAACGCTCAAGGGCCTCAGGCGTCACGTGGTGATCGTGCGTCATGTGCTGCGCAATTCTCTGCTGCCGACGATAACCGTGATCGCAACCCAGATCGGATATCTGATCGGCGGCCTGGTCGTTGTGGAGACGCTGTTCAACTATCCAGGCGTTGGCCGGCTCATCTTCGTGGCCGCTCAGAATAAGGACTTCCCGATGCTCGAGGCCGGCGTGCTGACGATCGGCGCGATCTATATGACCGCCACCCTCGTCGCCGACCTGCTCAGCACCTGGCTGAACCCACGGCTTCGGACGGCGGTAGCACCGTGACCGAGATCCTGGTGGCGCCGCTCACCGAAGCCGCCAGCGGGGAGCTCCCATCGTGGCGGCTGCTGCTGCGGCGGCCGGCCTTCATCGTCGGCCTGCTCATCCTGGCCTTCTGGGTTGTGTGCGCAGTGTTCGGCACGTCCTTCGCCCCGCATAACCCCTACGCCCAGCAACTGCTGGCGACCAACCAGCCGCCGTCGGCAGCGCACTGGTTCGGCACCGATCAGCTCGGCCGCGACGTCTTCTCCCGCGTCCTCGTCGGATCGCGAAGCATCCTGATAGTGGCGCCGCTGGCCACGCTGCTTGGCACGGTCCTTGGCACGGCCCTCGGCCTGGCGCTTGGCTACCTGGGCGGCGTCGTCGACGCGATCGTCGGCCGTCTGGTCGAGGCCGTGCTCGCGGTTCCGGCCGTCATCGTTGCCTTCTTGTTCATCGTCGCGGTGGGGGCGTCTGCGGCGAGCGAGGTCCTCGTCGTCGGCTTCGTCTTCACCCCGCTCATCGCGCGCACAGTCCGGTCGGCCGTGCAGGTGGAGAGCCAGCTCGACTACCTGCCGGCTGCCCGCCTGCTCGGCGAGGGTCGGCTCCGGGTGATGTTCGTGGAGATTCTGCCGAACGTCATGCCGACCGTGCTGGTCGAGTTCACCG
>JASIBJ010000193.1 GCA_030045215.1 Streptosporangiaceae bacterium
TCCCCTTGCCGACCAGCACGACGTGCGAGGTCGGGTTCGGGGGCTGGTAGCTGAGCTCGATGAGCCGCGGCGGGCGCGCTGAGCCTGACCCGACCGCCAGGAGGCCGCCGAAGCCGCCGGCTGCAAGCTCGTCCTCCGCCCAAACTCGGACGTCAACGCCACGACCTGCGGTAATCCTGACTGCCTCGTCGGCCAGCCACTGCGGGCTCTTGCCCGCCGACGGGGTGTTGGCCAGGTCCCTGGCAACCGCCACCGCTTGGGCCACGGCCGTCGCCCGGCTGACCTCGGCGGCGGCCACCTCGGGCTCAGCCGACAGCAGCCGGACCGCGCCCGGGCCGGCGTCATCCGGCTCGGACCGGATGCGGAAGCGGTAGCCGCCGAGCAGGACGCCCTCGGCGAAGGCCTCGATGTCCTGGCCTGGCTCGCCCGCGATGTCGGTGACCGCGGTCTTGCCGTCGGGGCAGCGGCGGGCTAGCTCCGCCCCGGCCCGGCGCAGCGCGGCGGCGGACAGGTCGCCGACCCCAAGCAACAGAACCCTGACCACGCGGTCGCCCACGGTGATCGCCGACTCGGCGATCTCTCCTGGCGTGCCGGAATGGCCGTATGCTTCGGCAAGGCGGCTGGCGCTGGCGGGGAGCAGCACATCGAGCGGCGCGCAGGCTCGCGGCAAACCTCCATCCTGGACGCCGACGGCGATCAGATCAGCAGGCTCGGCCTCGCTCGCCGTGATGGCCGACATGTACGCTTCAAGCGGATTCGGGCCGAACGGGGGCAGGCGTGAACCGAGCCGGGGCAGCAGGCTCGCCCCGACAGTGAGCGGCAAGGGTCAGCCGACGGCAGACGTGAGCGCATCACTGAGCGCACGCGCCTCGTCCGGAGTCAGCTCGACAACCAGCCGCCCGCCGCCCTCAAGTGGCACGCGCATGACGATGCCGCGCCCCTCCTTGGTGACTTCAAGCGGACCGTCACCCGTCCGCGGCTTCATCGCCGCCATCCAGCTCCCCTTCCCCGCCCAGGGCCCGCGCCGAACCGCAAACACCTCGTTACCGTCGGCGAGCGGTCCCTGGCGGTACTCCAGCCAGCCACATACATCTCGATCAGTCCCTCTATTATCCAGTGTTCGGCCGCGCGATGGTAACGATCAGCGTTCCCTGCCTGTTCGCTCCGATACCAGGCGAGACTGGGACATGCCGAATTCGGCGCCTCGGCCCCGGCTGACGCCTTCCTGCTAGCTAAATAAGGCGCAGAGGCGGCGCAAACCTCGCAACGGGAAGGACAGGCAATGACCGACAGCGTGCTTCGCCAGACCGACGGCGCAGTGGCCACGATCACGATCAACCGGCCAGAAGCCAGGAACGCGCTGACCGCGCAGACCAAGGTTGCCCTGCTCGAGGCGCTGCGGGACGCCAGCGCCGACCCCGGCGTGCGGGCCGTCGTCCTCACCGGGGCCGGCCAGGCATTCTGCTCAGGCCAGGACCTCCGCGAACACGCTGACCTGCTGGAAGCCGGGGCGGCGCCGCTGAACACGGTGCGTGAGCACTACAACCCGATCATCCAGACCGTCGCGGCCATGCCGAAGCCGGTGATCGCGGCGCTGCCGGGCGTGGCCGCCGGGGCCGGGGCCTCGATCGCCTTCGCCTGTGACTTCCGGATCGCGGCGCAGCGGGCCAGCCTGCTGCTGGCGTTTGCCAGGGTCGGCCTGGGCGCCGACTCGGGCGCCTCTTGGACTTTGCAGCGGCTCGTCGGGCCGGCCAGGGCGGCCGAACTGCTCATGCTAGCTGAGCCCATGGACTCGGCCACGGCCCTGCGCCTTGGGCTGCTGACCCTGGTCGTTCCCGACGAGCAACTGGCCGCCGACACCGCGGAGCTTGCGAACCGCCTGGCGCAGGGCCCAACCCTGGCCTATGCCGCGATCAAGGAGAGCCTGCTGTACGGGGCGACACACCGCCTCACCGAGTCGCTGGAGAAGGAAGCCGAGCTGCAGACCAGGCTCGGCGACACCGAAGATCACAAGGCCGCGACCCTCGCGTTCGTGAACAAGCGGACGCCGACTTTCCATGGGCGCTAATGGGAGGGAACGAGGCGGCCCCGGAGGAATGCGTACGGACGCCAGCACCGCCCCGCCCGGCCAGTACGGCCCCGCTACCCGCTCAGCCGGCGACGGACAGACTGCCGGGCGTGACCGGCCGCGGACCAGTGTCGAGCGGGTCGCGGGCCGCGGCCTCCTCGTTGGCGCACACGATCTGCTCGGCAACCTCGACGGTGTCGGCGACATCCATCCGCTGATACTCACCAGTTGACGAACGCCAGGAGATCCTCGCGCCATGCCGCCACACGGTCAGGTGCCGGCTGATCGAAAGGACCGATATCCCGGCGGCATCCGCGCGCACGATGCCCGTGAGCCCCCGGCGGACGAGCATGTCTTCAAGCTCGTCCACGAGCCAGTCCGGGCTGAACCGCGGCCGGCCGAGGTGATCGGGGAGCACAGCCGGCGGGATCCTGAGCGCGAACCACACGGCCTTGCCTGGCGCCTTCCAAGATCCCAGTCGGGATAGCGTCAGGTGACATCCCCAGTGGCCGGCCGATAGTCCGTCCACCACCTGCAGCCCTCGGCCGCTGACCGAGTCCACCGGCGCCTTGTCCATGCCCGTCGCGAGGCCGCCATCCCAGTCGCGCTCGTAGTCGAACACCTTGCAGACGAGCTCGCACTGGCGCCCATCGCCACGCAGGTAAACCCAGATCTCAGGGACGCAGCTCGCCGCCCGCTGCACGGGGGCACCAAGCGCGGCCTTGCGCTGAGCATGCAGCGTATTAGCGGCCAGTTCGCTGGCCATAGTCACGCCGTCGTGCAGTAGGCCGCTCGGAATCGGCAAGCTCGAAAGTGCTTCCCTGAAGAACCTGCGGGCGGCGGCGGCACAGGTCGTGTCGATGGGCAACGGCCGGACAAAGCAGCCGCCGCCGCTTACGCCAGCGCCCTCGAGACTGCCGGAATGAGAGGGAAGCACCGCGAGAGCCTCGGCCAGCGGCGCCGCGAGTAGCCCGGCGGCTGTAGGCGTATCCGCCTGGCCCATCGCGCTCCTACCGCTGCCGTCAGGCGTTGGCGGCCGCATGCTCCTCCGCCCTCCAGAGTAAGGCTTCTGTGAAGCACAGATTATGAGTATTGTACGAACTTTCGCAATACCATCGCGGGAATGTCTGGCCAATTGGACTCAGTGTTTACCTCCGGTCTGACCTGGCCAGATGGGTAAATGCCCACGATGACGCGCCAGCCGCCGGGCTTGGGTCAGGCGCAGCCATGCCTCGACGTGACGCAATTGCGGGCGCCCGGGGCGTAAATACCCGGGCGCCCGGTCGCTTCGGCCCCCGCACCTGAGCCCGCTGCGTGATTGCCGTGCGCGCACGGGGAGTTGGGTCAGGCGCCTTCTATGTCGTAACGGCCGGCCCGGGCATCAGCAAGGAAGGCCGCGAAGGCAGCCCCGCTGACAACATGCGCGCCGTCGGCTGGCCGCTTGCTGTCCCTGATGGCAATCACGCCGGGAAGGTTGGCCGCTACCTCAACGCAGCCCCCGTTGTTCTGACTGGCCGTGGCCTTACGCCAATCGGCCCTCGACAGATCAGTCATCGCGTCTCCTCGAGTCGTTGGGTCAGGAATTTGAGGTAGGCAGTGGTGTCAAGCGGCTCAAGCGCCGCTTCCCTTGCCCGATCGAATGTGTGTCCATAGCTCACCACCAGCTCTGGCTGACTCACCTCCTGGATCGCGGTGTCGGTCTCGGTGAAGACGATGCCGGGCTCGCCGTCCGGGAGGTCGAAGATGTTGACCGGGGAGAACATCCCCTGCGGCGGGCCGTCCTCGAAGCGCTGGATGCGCAGGTCGATGTTCGGCCTCGAGGACAAGCCAATGAGGTGCTCGATTTGATCGCGCCGGTCGGCTCGCGAACCCCACCGGTACATGAGCGACGCCTCGGTGATGACCGCCTGGACCTCCGGCAGGGTGGGGTCGGCGCGCTCAAGCACTTCCTGCCGACGCAGCCGCGCCACCATAGCCCGCTGGCGCCACGTCGGTGGCCTCGCCCCGAACCGCAGATGCGCCTCCATGTAGTCGCGGGTCTGCAGCAGGCCTGGTATCAGCAGCGGCATGAAGACCCTGATCACGGCGGCATCGTTCTCGAAGCCGGGAAACTCGTTCTCGAACACGTCGGGGTAGTCTCGCCACCAGGCCCGTGACCTGGCCAGAAGGGCGAGCTGCTCGAGCTCGTCACGCTCGGCCTCGTTGACGTCATAGATCCGCAGCAGGTCCCGGATGTCGCTCATCTCGGGCCGCTTCCACATGTTGGCCTCGAAGCGGCCGACCTTGCCGCGGCCCCAGCCGAGCAGGTCACACACGTGATTCGCGGTATGACCGGATGCATGCCTCAGCTCGGTCAGCCGCCGCGCCAGCCGCCGCTTGGCAACGGTTGCGCCGTAGGCGTCGTCGCTCATCGATCACCCCAGGGCAGTCCTGGCCTGCCACATTGCTCACTCAAGTTGTGAATCACAAACATCGTATCTAAGTGGAGAACAGCGCGGAAGCGCTTACGGTGCAATTGTCATGTCATTTACCGCTAATGGATCATGAGCTAGGCCCTCCGAGCAGGGGTTTTACGTCGGCACGTCGAATTCGCCGTTCCGGACGCCATCCAGGAAGCAGTCCCACTCATGTTCGTCATAGACCAGCACCCGGCCCGTCGGGTCGCCGGCCACGCGCAGCAGGACCCAGGTACTGTCGCCCGCCGTGCGCGCCATTGCGACCTCGAGTGCGCCTGCCTCGCCCGTCCCCGCCCCGCCCGGGCGCCGCCAGGTCAGGCTCGCGAGATCGATCCCGAGGCTGTCGGCGGCAGGCTTCCGGCTCATGACGTCCTCATGACGTCCTCATGGCGGGCTGCCGCGCCGGGCGCCGCCCGGTGGCCAGGCCCGCCCGCCACGCCGGGGTCGCACAACACTCGCTCAAGCCCGATCCTCCTCACCATGGGCCGCCGACCTCAGCAGCCGAAGTCCGCACTTCCCCGAGGCGTCCTCAGGCGTTCGAGCTTCGCTCGCGTGGCCGACGGACGCCCGCGCGACCATCACGCCCCGCAGGCTACCCTGGCGCACTCTGACGTCCACCATTACATGCGACGGAAACGCCTCCGTCACGATGGTGCAACAGCATCATTAAGCGCCGATTCCGGTGCCATTAGATTCACTCGCTGAAATGACGCCGAGCGCCAAAACCAGCGGCGAGCAAGCCGATCACGCGGGCGCCTGACAGCGCTCACAGGTTGCGTTCCCTGAGTTCGAGCACGAGCGCGTCCAGGCGACTCTTCGCGATCGGCCTGCATCCCGGCAGAGACCTGATTGCGCCGGGTGGGCGGGCTCCTCATCGTCGCTGGCGTGGCCGAGCCCGGGCTTCGTGCAGAGCTTGGTGGCGGGAGGACGCTGTCATCGGTCGAATTTGACGCTTGCCGGCCATGACCAGGCCAAATCGCGGACGGACAATATGTCTAGTATTGGTATTTGCTAGTTCCCGAATATTCTTCCCTCGTCTTTCTGCCCCCGACAACACGTTCACGCACCGGCGCGAATGCCTGTGCTGCGGCCGAGCACGCACCCCCTCCGCCAGCGCACACGCGACCGGACGGCCGGGAGTTTCACGACGAGGCGACGCGTCCCGCGTCCCTGATGACGCACGCGGCCAGATGGTCGTTCACAACCCCGCACGCCTGCATGGTCGCGTATGCCGTCACCGGTCCGGTGAAGGAGAATCCATGACGGCGCAACTCCTTCGACAGGGCCTTGGACTCCGGCGACGAGGACGGCACGTCGGACAGGCTGACCGGCGCTTCAATGTGATGAGGCGCGAACCTCCAGATCAGCTCGCCTAGCCCAACCGGCAGCGCCACGACCGCCCTGGCATTCCCGATCGCCGCTTCGATCTTGGCCCGGTTCCTGACAATGCCTGTATCGGCCAGCAGGCGAGCGACATCGTCCTGACCGAAGCGTGCCACGGTCTCGATATCGAAGGCACCGAACGCGGCCCGGAAGTTCTCGCGCTTGCGCAAGATCGTGAGCCACGACAGGCCGGACTGAAATGCCTCGAGGCACAGGTGCTCGAAGAGCGCGTTGTCGTCGTGGACCGGCCTGCCCCATTCGGTGTCGTGGTAGGGCAGGTACTCGGGGGCGCCTAGGCTCCACGGACACCGCAGCAGGCCGTCAGGACCGGGCGCGGCCTGACCGGTGCTCCCCGCGGACTCGCTCACGAGTCGTCACCGCTGCCCGGAGCCTGGCTGCCCTGAGTGACCGATTCAGCGGGGCGGGCCGGCTCAAGGGCCTCGCTCGCGCCCTCAGCCATCTCGCCCGAGCGCGGCAGGTCAAGCAGCGCACCTTCCTTGCGCTCGCCCTCGGGCTGCAGTTCGCTGAGCCGGGAGCGCAGCCACGCGATCTCCGCGTCGCGGTCGGCAAGGGCCCGGCCTGCGAGCAGGAGCGCGTACTCGGTGGCCCCGGCATGGTAGCCAAGCAGGGCCGGCGGAGGCCGGTACCGCGCGACATCAGCCCCGGTCTCGAAGTCCGCGACGGGCGGCGAGTCCTCAGTCGGCCCCGCTAGCTCGCCACCACGACCCATGG
>JASIBJ010000194.1 GCA_030045215.1 Streptosporangiaceae bacterium
GCAGATCCGGCCGGAAGGCCCCACGGTCCCAAGCCGCCTCGGGTGAGGCATCGATGAAGGCAGCGGAAGTCCTCATCGTCGGCCTCGGTGTTCCCGGTCTGCTGCCCGCCCTGGTGGCCGCCCGCCGGTCGCCAGCGCTGATCTTCCTGGCCCCTCTCATCGGCGCGGCCATGGCGGCCGTGGCGGCCGAAATCGAACTTGGCGTCGGCGGCACGCTGGTGCACTGGTACGTCATCGTGGCGGTGACGGTCAACGTGCTCGCCGGGGCTTGGTGGCTCGCCTTCGGACGGCGCACGAGGTGGCCGAGCCTGCCGTGGTACTGGTCCCTGGTCACCGTCGTCGTGACGTTCGCGGCGCTGGCGTTTCCGCTCACCGCGCTGCGAGTGCCGACCTTCGGGCGCGACCCGAACTCCATCTGGCTGACCCACGCCCTGTTGATCGCGGGCGGGCACCACGCGCTCGTCGCCGGGCTGAAGAACCCCGTCTATGCCTTCGACAACCCCGACTACCCGCCGCTCGTGCCGGCGGCCAGCGCGCTGGCCTTCGCCTTCGACGGGATGGGCGACCTCCACCTGTCGGTGGACATGACCGTGCTGTTGACCGCCTGCGCGCTGGGCGTACTCGGCGCCGCTATCACGATGGCCGCGGACAAGAGCCGGCACCTGACGCGGGCCGCGGCGGCCGCAGCCGCCGGGGCCATCTGCCTGACCGGCTTCGCGGTCTCCGGCAAGTTCGGGATCAGCGGCTACACCGACTTGCTGTGGGCGGCCGCCGCGGCTGCCGCCGTCATTTTCGGACTGGTCCTGCCGCGCAGCCAGCAGAATCTCTGCCTAGCCTGGATCTGCGCCGTCACGGCGAGCCTCACCAAGAACGAGGGGCTGACCACGGCCCTGATCATCCTGGTTCTTCTCGCGTTCCGGTACCGCCCGGTCACCCTGCCCCGGCGCAAGCCGGCCGGCGCAGGCCCTGCACCCGCCAGCCGGTCATCCTTCAGCCGGTTCGCGCTGACCTGGGCCGAGCGGGCCGCCTTCGTCATCGTTCCGGCCATACCGGGGGTGGCATCAGCGGAGCTGGCTCGTCATCTCGGCCTGCAGAACGCATTCTTCGCCGCGACGGGGCATCACGCACTGGCACTAAGGACCTCGGCCACCATCACGGCCATGGAACCCCATCTCAGGGTTGTGCTGGTGGCCATGGTGATCACGCTGGCGGGATGCCTCGTGCTGAACGCCGACCGGCGGCGGGCGGGATTCGGCAACCCGGCGTGGCTGTGGGTAGGTTGGGTATTCTCCCTCGGCGCCATCGCCGCCACTTACGTCTTCGGCACCCTGGAACTCAGCCTGTGGCTGAAGAACAGCGTGAACCGGACGACGATCTTCGCCCAGCTCGTGCTCTACGCGTACATTGCCGTCTGGCTGGTGATCGGGGTGGAAGGCGCGGTCGGGCGTCGCAGGGACACTGCCGCCGAAGCCGATGCCTCGCCGCACGATCCCGACCACTCCGGCGTGGCCAGTCAAGGCAGCGCCCCGGCCGAGCCAGCCTTTACCTCAAGGCTGCTCGACGACGAAGGCTCCTACTGAGGAGCGGCTGGTCGAGGCGCCCGGTCCGCCGGCGACGTAAATCCGGGCGTGCTCACGGCGCCTTGTGTCATTGCGCAGCGCCTCATTCCGAAACGGGCTCGCCGCCCCGCCAGATCCGGATCGGCTTCACGCCGTAGGACCAGCCGAAGGCACCTTCGTGGTCGGCATCCCAGGCCACGATGTCGGCGAGCCGTCCCCGGGACATCGTCCCGCGATCCGGCGCGCGCAGCGCCCGGGCTGCGCCCACCGTCGCGGCCCGCAGCGCCTCAGTGACGCTCATCCCGAAGTTCGCGATCGCCAGGCTGATGACCAGGGGCATGGAGGTGATGCCGTTCGCCCCTGGTGCGTGCCCGGATCCGAGCGCTACCGGGACGCCCTTGTCCAGCAGGGTCCTGACCGGCGGCGGCCGCCTGCCATCGGCCGCCTGGATCGGGCAGACGACGGCGGCAACGCCCGAGTTCGCGAGCGCCGCCACATCGTCATCGTTCGCGTCCAGCAGGATGTCTGCCGAGGCGCAGCGCAGCTCGGCAGCCAGCCTGGCCGCTCCGGTGCGCTCGCCTCCGCTGGCGTGCAGACGCGGCAGCAGCCCTGCGGACCGGCCCTGGCCGAGGATCCAGCCCGCCTCGCGGGCCGAGAACCGGCCGTCGCCGCAGTGCGCGTCGATGCTATCGGCTCCGGCGGCGGCCGCGTCCGCGCACCAGCTTGCGACCGCGTCGACGTAGTCGGTCCGCCTGCCGAAGAACTCGGGCGGCAGCGCGTTGGCGGCCAGGAACGTCACGTGGACCCTGGGCATGCCCGGCTCGTCCTCCAGCGACCTGAGCAACCGCACGTCGGCGAGCTCACCGTCCCTGGTGAGGTGATAGCCGGTCTTCGCCTCGACCGTGGTCGTGCCCGTGCGCAGCCAGGAGCGCAGCCGCTCGCGCACGCCGCTGCACAGCGTCCACGGATCGGTGCCCCTGGTGATGGTGACGGTCGAGGCGACTCCGCCGCCGGCGGCGACGATCTCCGACTGCGACGAGCCGCCGGAGCGCATCGCGAGCTCGGCCCAGCGGTTGCCCGCGTAGACAGGGTGGGTGTGGGCGTCGATCAGGCCGGGCGTTACCAGGGCGCCGCCAAGGTTCTCCACGTGGTCGACATCGACGATGTCGCCGATGACGCCGGGCACGCTGGCCGGCAGTTCGGAGGCGGGGCCGATCCAGGCAATGCGGTCGTCCTGCGTGACGATGGCGGCATTGCTCCACACCTCGGAGCCGGTCCACAACCGTCCGATATTGGTCATCAGCCGGATGGTCACGAGGCACCGCCAGGGCGCAGGCCGGCGCCAGCGGGACCTCGAGCCACCATGGGGCCTCTCCTACCGAACGCCAGAAATGCGGGAAGGTCGGGGCTTAATGCCAGAAATGCCGTAGCGCCATCCACCGCGTTTTGGATCGGTGGCAACGCTGTCACCAACATATCGGTTGAGTCACGGTATTGCGCAAGTGGATCCCTGTAAAGGGCCGTATAAGGCAAGGACTTGCCCACG
>JASIBJ010000195.1 GCA_030045215.1 Streptosporangiaceae bacterium
CTCCTCGAGGTCTGGCGGACCGCCGCCCGCTTTGACCCGGCTTCGGGGAGCGCCCTGGCCTGGATCATGACGCTTGCGCACCGGCGCGCCGTCGACCGGGTGCGCACCGAGCAACGGGCAGCCGACCGCGAGTTGCGCGCGGCGCGGGCCAGCATCGCCTACGACGAGGTGATCGACGCGGTTGAGGCCCGGCTTGACCACGAACGGGTCCGGCGCTGCCTGGGAGCGCTGACGGACCTCCAGCGCGAGTCGGTGACATTGGCTTATTACGGCGGCTACAGCTACCCGGAGGTAGCCAGGCTGCTGGGGGTGGCGGTGGGCACGGTCAAGACCCGGATGCGGGACGGGCTGATCAGGCTCCGAGATTGCCTGGGGGTGGAGTGATGGGCGGCAGCCGTGCGGGACTGCACACGCTCGTTGGCGCATACGTGATGGACGCCGCGCCAGAAGCAGACCGGGTTGCCTTCGAGCGGCACCTGACGGGCTGTGAGCCATGCCGCGAGGAGGTTCGCAGTCTGCGCGAGGCCACGGCCCGGCTGGCCGCCGCGGTCGCGATCGAGCCGCGGCCTGAACTCCGGGAGCAGACGCTCAGGTCGGCCGTCCGGCTGCGGCAGCTTGCGCCGCTGGTGGCTGACCAGCGTGGCGACGGGCTGGCTGGCCTGGCTCGCCGCCTGGCCCGCCGGGCGCGGCTGACCGGTGCCGGCGCCCAGTCCTGGCTGGCGCGAGCCGCCGTCACCGCTGCGGTGGTCCTGGCCGCGGTCGTCGTGGCGCTCAGCCTGCACCTCATCTCAATGCAGCATCGGCTGTCCGCGGATGCGCAGCGCAGTCATGCCATCGCGGCCATCCTGGGTGCACCGGACGCCAAGATGATGACCGCGAAGGTCAGCACCGGCGGGACGGCCACGGTCGTCATGTCGCACCGGATGAGGGAGCTGGTGTTCACCGCGAGCAAGTTGTCCGCTCTGCCCGCATCCAGGGCCTATGAGCTCTGGCTGATAGGACCGTCAGGGGACACGGCTGTCGGCCTGCTGCCGCCTGCGCACGGCGGCATGACCGATCCGATGGTGGTGGAGGGGCTCGTGCATGGTGATCAGCTTGGCCTGACGGTGGAACCCGCCGGCGGCTCACCCCAGCCCACGACCAGCCCGATCGTCGTGATTGGCCTGGGAATCTGAGTTTCGCGGCGGCGTGGCGCCAGCAGGGTCGGGCGACACGCAGCCGTCGGGCAGGCTAAGTTGGCGGTCGTGAAAGCTTCCCCCGAAGCGCAGCTGCGTCTGCTAGAGCTGGCCGAGCTGGATGCGGAGCTCAGCCGCCTGGACCATCGCAGGCGAGGGCTGCCCGAACACGCTGAGCTGAGCCGACTTGAGCAGCGCGATCGCGAGCTCCGCGACGAGATCGCGTCCCTGCAGGCCCGTGAGGGGGATCTCAAGCGCGAGCAGGCCAAGGACGAGGCCGACGTCGAGCAGGTCCGCAGCCGGATCGCGCGGGACCGAGTGCGCCTGGACGGCGGCCAGGTCTCCTCGCCGAGGGAGCTTGAGAATCTTCAATCCGAGATCGAATCCCTGCTGCGCCGGCAGTCTGACCTTGAGGATGTCGAGCTCGAGGTCATGGAGCGGCTCGAGGCGGCCCAGGCCAGGCTGTCAGCAGCCGAGACGGAGCGCGGAGCGATCGCCACCGACGCCCAGGTCGTGACCGCGCGCAGGGATGAGGCCCTGGCCGAGCTGGACGAGCAGGTCGGCAAGGCGTCTGACCGCCGGGCCGCTGTCGCCGGTGAGGAGCCAGCTGACCTGCTCGACCTGTATGAACGGCTGCGGGTTCAGCACGGCGGCGTGGGCGCTGCGGCGCTGCGGCGCGGCCAGTGTCAGGGCTGCCATCTGAGCCTCAACACGGTCGACCTCAACGCCATCCGGGCCGCCGACGCGGACGAGGTGCTGCGCTGCGAGGAGTGCCGGCGGATCCTTGTCCGGACCGCCGAGTCCGGCCTGTGACGCGCCGCCTAGTCGTTGAGGCCGATGGCGGCGCACGCGGCAATCCCGGACCGGCCGGCTATGGCGCGCTGGTCACTGACGCGGGGACCGGAGAGGTACTCGCCGAGCTAGCCGAAGCGCTGGGCACGGCGACCAACAACGTGGCCGAGTACTCCGGCCTGGTGGCGGGCCTGCAGGCAGCGGCGAGCATCGCGCCCGGTGCCGACGTCGAGGTCCGGATGGACTCCCGGCTGGTCGTCGAGCAGATGAGCGGCCGCTGGCAGATTAAGGACGCCAGGCTGCGTTCGCTGGCGGAAGCCGCCCGGCAGGCAAGCTCCCAACTCCGAAATACGACCTACACCTGGGTGCCGCGCGCGCGTAATGCCCAGGCGGACCGGCTGGCAAACCAGGCCATGGACAATGCTGCGGCACAGGCCGCCGAAGCTGCGGCCGCCGCTCTGCCGACCGGCAGCGAGTCGGCAGGCGCCGGCTCCCGGTCCGGCGGCTGGGGGCCGCCACAGGGCAAGGCCACGACCACGCTGCTGCTCCGGCACGGCCAGACGGCGTTGTCGGTCGAGCGGAGGTTCGCCGGCCGCGGAGACGCGCCGCTCACCGACCTCGGCGCCCGGCAGGCCGCTGCCGCCGCTGCGAGGCTGGCCGCCCGGGGCGGCATAGACCTGGTTGCGTCCTCGCCGTTGGCGCGGGCCCTCAGGACCGCCGAGGTCGTGGCCGAAGCGACCGGCTCTGCGCTGCTCGTGGATGACGATCTGGTCGAGACAGACTTCGGCGAGTGGGAGGGCCTGACATTCACCGAGGTCATGGCCCGGTGGCCGGACGCGATGGCGGCCTGGATGGCGAGCGTGGATGCGGCGCCGCCTGGCGGCGAGAGCCTGGCCGACGCGGCGCGGCGAGCTTTGGCCGCGCTTGACCGGCTGTTGTCCGAGCACGGGCGTAAGACCATCGCCGTGGTCAGCCACGTGACGCCCATCAAGACGATTGTGTGCCGTGCGCTGCTGGCGCCGCCGGCGACGCTTTTCCGCGTCCACCTCGATGTGGCGTCGCTATCGGAAGTCGATTGGTACGCCGATGGGCCGGCGCTGGTGCGCTCGCTCAACGACACCGCCCACCTGCATCCAGGCGCGGCGCCACCTGCGCGAAGCCGGCGTCAGCGCGGGCGCTGAGCTAGCCGGGTCACCCTTTTCAGGCGGCTTGGGGCCAATGTTCTGACGTAACGGCTCGGTAGGTGTGTAAAGCCTGGCCGTCGGTGGAATAGCACTCCCGTAATTGATCAAGACGGGGGGAAATCAGTGCCTGTTCAGACCACAAACCGTGCGGCGACCCGCCGTAATTCGGCGAGTACCGCCCGCAGCAGGTCGGTGAGCCGCAGTGCGTCTGGCACTGCGAGCCGGCCGAAAACCACCAGGGCCAGGAGCGCGAGTCGCGCCAGATCAACGGCGACGCGCAACTCTGCGGCCATGCCGGCCGGGACGGCTTCATCGACTACCCGGACGCCCGCATCGCGGTCAACCCGCAGCACGTCTGCACGGTCAACCCGCAGCTCGTCTGCACGGTCGACCCGTAGCTCTGCAACACGGCGTACGACCTCAGGCTCGACGCGCAGCGCCGCTTCGCGCTCGGCCCGCAGGTCCTCGTCCAGGAGCACGGCCACGCCAGCATCGGCTGCCAGGACCGTGTCATCGGCGGCGACCAAGGTGACGTCGGCAGCGACGAAGATGACTGCCGCCGCAACCAAGGCAACGACGTCGGCCAAGACGATGTCGTCTGCGATGCAGGCAATGAACACCGCGACCAAGTCCATGATGACGGCGGCGAAGGCGCTGACGGCTGCGGCCAAGACCATGTCGACGGCAAAGCCGACCGCCAGCACCACGGCACGCAGCAGCACGGCCCGTCGCACCAGTTCGGCGCGTCGCCCGGCGACGAGGCGGTCATCGACCTCGCGCACATCGACCTCGAGGCCGAGGACTAGCAGGTCCTCGTCCAGCAGGTCGCGGACGAGCGCGTCACGGACGAGTGCGTCACGGGCGAGCACGTCACGGACTGCGTCCCGGCCACGGACATCGGCGAATTCCATAGCGTCGGCGACGTCTAAGCCGAGCGGCGCGGCCAGGCCGCGAACGTCGACCAGGGCAAAGTCGACTTCGGCGAAGCCGAAGGCAACTACGGCCAAGCCGAAGTCGACAGTCTCGAGGCCGCGGACGGCGACGCCGAAGTCGGCCCGCCCGTCCGTTCGCCGGTCGACCAGCCGCCCGGCAAGCCGGCCGCCTGCGGCCCGGCGGGAGATGCCGGCTCTTTCGCTGGCGTCTCCGCCGAAGCAGGGCAACGCCGAGAACTACGGCAGCCTGCTGGGCAGCCTGATCCGCTAGCGGCGGACCGCGCTGTCAGACACGAGGGCGGGCGGCAACTGGCGCGACGCCAGGGCCGCCCGCCTTTCGCCTGCTGGTCGCCAGGTCAGGACCGGTCATTCGCCAGGCAGGGTCCCGCCACCTTAGGCTTGACTCAGCGGCGGGCGAGCCGGCCGGGCGGCCGCGACGCGCGGGGTAACTCCGGCGCGCCGAGGAAGGTCCGGGCTCCGAAGGGCAGGGTGGTCGGTAACGCCGACCCGGGGCGACCCGCGGGACAGTGCCACAGAAAACAGACCGCCTCCTGGCTCCGGCCGGGAGGTAAGGGTGAAACGGTGGTGTAAGAGACCACCAGCGCTCGGGGCGACCCGAGCGGCTTGGTAAACCCCACCTGGAGCAAGGTCAAGATGGTGCCGCGCCAGGAGCGCGGCTCCTGCGCGAGCGTTTGAGGGCGGCCCGCCCGATGCTCGCGGGTAGACCGCATGAGGCTGTCGGCAACGGCAGTCCTAGATGGATGGCCGTCGGCCCGCTAACGCGGGTGCACAGAACCCGGCCTACAGGCCGACTCGCCCGCCGCCTGCCTTCTGACCTGCACGTTTATGGTCATGAGGCGTCCTGGTTCCATATCGGTTCCGTCGATAGCGCTCCAAGTGCCTGGTCAACGGCAGTGCGGCCGAGGTCCTCAGCATCGGGGAACAGGTGCCCGTAGGTGTCCGTCGTCTCGGCCAGAGTCGCGTGCCCCATCCGGACCTGGATGACCTTCGGGAGGTTCGCGGCGATCAGCGCCGAGGCGGCCTGCTGGCTCCTGGCTTGAGTAATACCAGCGGCTTCGATCAGGCGACGGCTGCTGCCACGTACGGCTGGCCCGGCGGCCTTATCGGGGATTCGGTCTGACCGTGCGTTGGCATTTCATGCGATCGGTCCACATATGGAGGAAACTGGCCGGCATTAACTTGACCATTTCGGGGTCAAGATGGGCAACTTGCATCTGCCCTGCCGATCTATAGTAAGCAGAACAAAACACGGAGTAACTGAGCCGGATCTAGGCGTAATGAGACGGTGCTGCCCGACATCACGCCTGGTCCTGGCCTTGATGGCGAGCCGGTTCTGTGGCTCGGCTCCTGCCGACGAGGTGGGTTTTGGATTCGGGGGAAACGAAGTCTGGTTCCGGTGTGACCGTCGGGGAGGCGCCGCCGAGCCGGCTTGAGCCGCGCGCCAGCACCGATGATTCGGGCAGGCCCTGGACGCGACGATGGTGGGCAGTGGCCGCCTGGATCGCAGCCGGACTGGTGCTGCTTGCATTCTTCATCCGTATCGCCTACAGCACGGTGGCTGACTCAGACGGGGCGGCCAACGCGCTTCAGGCCTGGGACATGCTCCACGGTCATCTCCTGCTGCACGGCTGGGTTATCGGCGATGCTCCCTACTACACCTATGACCTGCCGGTGTTCGCGCTCACCGAGATCTTCTTCGGCCTGCACACGACGACAATGCACATTGCCCCTGCGCTTACGTTCCTGATCCTCGCGCTGTGCGTCATGGCCGCGGCCAGGACCAACAGCAGCGGCGGGGCCAGGGCGGTCAGGTCTGCTACAGCTATTGCGATACTGGCGTGCGGGCTCATCCAGCCTGCGGGCGCCGCGATCCAGTTGCAAAAGCCCGACCACGCCTCAACTCCTGCCATTCTGCTCGCTTGCTTCCTCCTGATCGACAGGAAGATCGGCCGGAGGTTCGTGGCGCCGTTGATCTTCGTTCTGCTGTGCGCGGGGCAGTTGGACGACGCAACCGTCCTGTACGTGGCGGTTCCGGCAATCGTCCTGGTGTCCGCCTACCGAGCACTGACTGCGCGGAAACTCGTAGGACCTGACGCCGTGATCGGGCTGGCGGCCGTTCTTTCCGTACCCGCGGCCGCGCAGGCGCGGACGCTGCTGGTACGCCTTGGCGCCTTTGCCATGATCCCGCCGAAAACTGGCGTCGCCCCGCTGTGGCAGTGGCCGCAGCACATTCAGGTTACTGTCCACAACATCCGGGTCCTGTTCGGCGCCGAGCTTCCGGCGGCTGGGGCACTCGGGATCGCGGGCTTCGCGATCGGGGTCGCCGGCCTGCTGGCCGTCGCGTTCGGCCTCGGCCGGGTCGTCTGGAGGTGGCGCACGGCCAGCCGGGCTGAGCAGCTGATATGTGTCGCGATCATCATCAACCTCGCCGTGTACATTGCATCGCTGCTGCCGTGGCCGACGAGGACCCGCGAGATCACCGCCCTGCTGCCCCTGGGGGCCGTGCTGGCGGCGCGGGCGCTGGTGCCGCCGACGATCACCGTGGCCAGGCGGTTGTGGCTAGCCTTCGCGGCAGCGGTCGTCGCCGCCCTAGTTCCGCTGACGGCCGCGGCGGCTGCGCCCCCCTACAGGACGCCCGAGAGCGCTCTCGCGGCATGGCTTGAGGACCACGGGCTGAGGTACGGCGTCGCTTACTACTGGGACGCCTCGATTGTGACCGTGGCGTCGGGCGATCGAGTCGAAGTCGTGCCGGTCCATGCCTGGCGCGGCTGGCTCGCTGCCTACAACTGGGAGAGCCAAATCAGCTGGTACAACGCCAAGCTGCACGACGCCACGTTCGTCGTCGCAGGCGGGGACGAAGCCCCCGTTGCGCCCTCGGTATTCGAGCAATATCTCGGTCGACCAGGCGCGATCTACAATGTGGGTACGTACCAGGTCATGGTTTATGGCCGGAACGTTCTCGAGCAGATAATCCCTGGGCCGGCCTCAGAACCCGCTCCGCTGTTCAACGGCGAGCATTCGCTCTGGCCGTACGTGAAGCAGTCGAGCCATCGGCATCACCGGCGCGACCGCGCCTCGCGGCAGGATCTCGGCCCGGCCTGAATGTAGGAAGCCCCGTCAGGAAGTGCAACGGCGTCCAGCCTCAGCTCGCGCAGCACGCGGCCCCAGGCAAAGAACTCTGGGCGGCGCAGGAACGTGCGGATCAGCCAGACGCGCTCGCATGCGCCGGGCCGAACCTGCGTGAGAGCCTGCGACACGGCCGCCTTGATCGCGGCGGCATCGGGGGCGGTCGCCACGATGATGCGAGGCTGGCCAGCGAAGAAGGCCTCATAGCCTTGCAGGAACGCCGAGTCAGGCCGCCGGCTCGGCTGGCCGACGGGCCAGTAGAAAGCAAAGCCCCAGTTGCTATTCGAGTTCAGGACGATCGGATCGTCCGGCCCGGCATGATGAAGGACGTATTCGGCCTGCGCATTAACGTCTCCGTCGCTCGGAATCAGATGACTGCGCACGTAGGGCCTTGCGGCATTGCCAAATGCCGCGAGCGCAACGGCCGAAACTACTGCAAGGACGGCGAAACCAGCGACACGCCAGGGCAACGCCCGGCTGAGAGCCGCAGCCACGCCCACCACGCCGATCGCCGCCACTACCGCCGTCACCGCGATCAGAAACGTGGACGTCCGCAGGTCGAGGAATGGGTAGCGCTTGAGCGCGGCCGCCGCGTACAGCTCTGGCCACAGGACAACGACGGCGATCGCAGTTGCGGGCCGGCCTAGGCGGGCGATGGTCGCCACGCCCGCGAGCACCAGCGGCACCGCCAGCCATGCAGGCCCGAGTGCGAAGTAACCGTGGATGGCTTCCAGCCTGGCCACGACGAACTGGCTTTTCGCGCCGAAGCCGCTGCCGGCGGGCGGGAAGTATTCGCGCCAGAAGACAACCAGGCCAGGGACGACTGCCCGCGCATCGAAGGTCACGTAGACACCCAGCGCGAGAGCGCCAGTAACTGCGGCGGCGACCGCGGCTTCGGCCAGCCGGCGCCAGCGCCTTCGCAGCAGCTCGATGACGCCCAGGCCGGCAAACGCGGCTGTGCCGACGAACGCCGCCGGGTGGCTTACCAGCATGCCTCCCCAGACACTGGCCGACAGCGCTAGCAGCCCCCAGCCAGACCACTGGCGTTCCAGCCTTGCGGTGATCGCCAGGATCAGCAGAGCCGTGAACGCGTCAGCTGTGTACTGCTTCAGGTCATCACGCACCAGCATGGCGGGCACCAGCAGCGCGGCGCATCCGGCCATCACGCCGGCTACCACAGCGCTTTCGCGGTGTTTCCAGCTCAGCCGCCGCGCCAGCCAGTAGGCGACCACCACTGCCAGCGCGGCGAATCCAAGCGGTAGCATCCGACCGGTCTGGGTGCGTGGCACCGATACCAGCCGAAGCAGCAGTGACCACCCGATCGGTGTGCTCGACGTGACGGAAGGAAGGCTGGACAACGGAAACCTGGTCGTCACCGCCACCCAGGATTCGTCGTTCCAGTACGGCTGGCGCAGCAGGTAGCCGACGTCGTGTGCGGCAAACACGAGTGAGGCCAGCGCCAGCGCGAGCACATGTTCTGGCGGCAGTCCGCCCGGCACCCGTCGCAGGCGCCCGACTACGCCACCGCCGGCCTTGGGGCCATCGCCGTCCGCGATCGGCACCGGCGGCGTTACGGCCCCCTCGTCCGGCGTATCGACAGATGTACTGCCCAATCTGTGCCTCGTCCCCGTGGTTGCCGATCGCTGCTAGAAGCTGGCCGGTAGCTTCCACGGACTAAGTGCCGGCAAACCAGCTTATGTTCGGCGCGACACGTGGGCGGGCGTCGCTGAAGTTGTCAGGCAAGAAGTTTTACCAGCCGATGAGTTGCTCGTTCGGATATGGCAGCCGTCACTCGCCACTCAGCGCGACCAACGCGCGTCAGGCGCCGGCTCCTGGCCACAGCGGCTCAGTGATCTCGAACCCGATCGGGGGCGGCTAGGCGTCCGCGCTCGGCCGCGACCAGAACGGCGTGGTCGAGCATGGCCAGCCGGATCTGGCGCCAGACCGGTAGCGGGATGACGGCCAGAAGTTTGCCGTTGACCTCAGCGGCCGCTAGTTCTTCGTCGATGACTTCCCCCTCTGGGGCTTGGCCTGTCATGAGAGACCTCAGGGCGCGACCATCGCACTGCGGATAGACCGCTTGCGACGCGGGTGTACTCGCGCCACAGGTTGCGGTCGCGGGTGTCGCCGGTCTGGTAGTAGTCGGCGAGGATCTGGAACGGGGTGCGGCAGCCGGTCCGGCTGGTCTTGAGGTCGCCTCGGGCCATCTCCTCGGCCGGGGTCCAGTCGCCGTTCTTGGCGATGTAACCGCCGGCGGCGGTTGCGGAGACGTTGGGGTCGATGCGGACTGCGTGCAGCTGGTCGGGCTGGCGCAGGCCGTGGTCACGGCAACTGGCGGCGAGCCGCGAGTGGATGTGGGCGTGCAAAGCGGTGATGGCGGCAGCGTCGAAATCCTGGTCGTGGACGAGCAGGACGTGGTAGTGGGGATGCCAGCCGTTCTCGTCGCCCCAAGTGAACTCCAGGGCGATGATGTGCCCGGCTATCCCGAGCTTGTGCTTGAGCCGCTGCCAGGCCGCACCGGCCGTGACGTGCTTCCAAGCGTCGCGCTCGGCGTCGAGTAGCTGCGCTAGCCGGTGGTCCAGGTCGTGGGGGACGGTGATTGTGATCAGGCTGGCGGCGTGCCCGTGTGACTCCCATGTGGTGAGTGCGTCGCGGAGTTCGGCGGCGCGGCGGTGGTGGATCTTGGCGGAGCAGACGGGACACAGCCACACGTTGCCGCAGGTCTCCAGGCCGCAGTAGTAGCCAGTTCCGTCCTTGATCCGGATCTCGACCCGGTCACCGACGGGAACCGCGCCGCAGTTGCGCTGACGCAGCGGTGTGTCCGGGTCGGCAGCCGCAAGTGCGCGCAGGTTCATCCGCGCGCCGCGGCGCCAGCCGGCCGGATCGTCGCAGGTCACCAGGGGGGTGGTTCGAAACTTTGCGTCTATACCGAGACAGTGCGTTCGCGGGAGCGGCAGGAGCTGCAGCAAGGGAAGGGAATGAAGATGGGCGGCCTACTGCGCTTCGCGCCCGGCCGCCTCGGGGCGCGCACACTTCGCGCGCCCTGGCTTTGCGGGTTCCGGTGGTGGGTCGTGTGGTGGTTGTCATGCGTGCCTCGCCGACCAGCTGGACCGAGGACCGCGCAAGTGGGCGGTCCCCGCTGGCGCGGCGCCTTCGGCGTCCTTGACCGCGAGCCTCCGGCACGGCATCGGCAGAACGGAGGGGGCAGGCAGGAGCCTGCCTCAGGGTGCGCCGCGCAGCCCTTTATAAGCGGGCGTCAGTTCCGTATCCGTTCCGCTGGTAGCTCGGCCAGGGCGAGATTTGCTGCGAATCGGTAACCTCCGCATCCGCAGGTCGGAGGCATACTGGTGGGCCACGACAAGCGGCAAAACGGACACAGTTAGTGCCCGGCCTACAGGCCGACTCGCCCGCCGCCCGCCCTGCTGACGTCCGGCTCCGCACGTCGGGCCCTGGTCCCGGGCACACCTCAGGGGCGGCGGCCCGCAAGGACGCAGAACTCGTTCCCTTCCGGGTCGGCAAGCACGACCCAGCTCACGTCGCCCTGGCCGACGTCGGCGTATCGAGCACCTAGGCCGAGCAGGCGACGAACCTCTTCGCCCTGCTCCCGGTCGGTCGGGTTGACGTCGAGGTGAAGCCTGTTCTTGACGGTCTTGCCCTCGGGCACGCGCGCGAATGTCAACGTCGGCGGCACCGGGCCAGGGCGATTCTTGCCTTCAGGCACCATGGGCGAGCCAATCGTGACAATTCCGTCGCCTTCGCCTTGCACCTCGTAGCCAAGGACCGAGCACCAGAACCGGGCGAGACCGCTGGGATCGGCACAGTCGATGCCAACCTCGGTGAGCTTACTGGTCATGTCAGGACCTCCAGTCACGTGGCCGGACCGCCGAGGCCTGAGACAGCCTAGGGGTCTGTGACCGTGTCGGCGACGCCGCGGGCGCTGGGCAGTACGGGCGAAACGTGGTACCCCTGACGCATGGACACTAGCCTGGCTGCTCAGCGAGTGCGGGAAACGCTGCGCAGCGCCGGCTGTCGAGAGTGGACCGAGGGTCGGCGGGGCTGGTTAGCCGAGGGCGATCCGCAGGGTGGGTGGGTCGTGGTCACCTGCACGATCCGGGGTAAGAAAGGCGGCCGCCAACTGCAGCACTACCAGGACGTTCTGTCGGCTGCCGGTTTCACGGTGCGTCAAAGTCCGCGCGTATCGGGCGTGCTGCGCGTCACGCCTCCTGCGGAGTCAGCCGACCTCTGACCGTGTCATGACCTGCTGGGTAGTGAGCGCTCACCGCTGACGAGCTAGGCCCGGGCGTCCGGCGGTGGTTGTCCTGGTCCGTTGGCACGTGGCGGCTTCCCGGAGGTCCCGTCGTCGGGGGGCGGCTGCCCGGCGTCGGAGGGCGCGGGCTCTGGAGCGGCCTGCCCGGCCTTGTACCCCTCGACGGACTTGTTCACATACGCGAGGAGATCGGGCTGGAGCCGATAGAGGCCCTTGCGGTCGTACCAGATCACGACGCTGGAGCCCAGGGCGAGCCAGAAGAGGAGGCCAAGCGCCGCCTCGAGAGTTCCCCGGGCGAGGCCGGCGTCAGCTTGGGCGCCGAAATACAAGATCGACCGCGTCCCGGCCAGAACCTGGCGTAGCGGCTCGAAGTAGCTCAGCAGGCGAAGGAATCCGGGCAGTGCCTCCACCGGCACGGTCCCTCCGGCTGAGGCCAGGCCGGCGTAGACGAACAGCAACAGGCCGATCAGCTGTCCGTAGGTGCCCGCCGCGGCGAACAGCGTGATCGTCCCGATGCCCACGCTGGCCGCGCACAGCCACGTGTAGAGCCACAGCAGAGCCGGAAAGGGCGCGTCCATGCCGAGGGCGCCAGCCGCGACCGCGATCATCACCGCGGTGAGCACGGCGGTGAGCACGACGACGATGGCCCACTTGACTTGCAGGGTCTGCCACCGGTTGATGGGTACCGGCCGGCGCTGGCGCCAGCGAGGCCCTACTTCGTTAGTGGCGTAGCCGAGCGCAGAGTCCACGACGGAGTTCACGATCGTCGCACCAAAGAATCCGCACATGAGTGTCAGCAGCGCCACGTAGAAGGCACTGAGCCCCAGGGCGCTGCTTGCCGGCAAGGGACGGTACTGAGTGATCACCACCGTGACCGGGTTGGCCAGGAGCACCTTGGTGGCGCCCGTGAGCGAGCTGGGCGGGACGAGGGCGGCCAGGTGGGCGCCGATCCGGCGCGAAGCCACCGCCAGCGCGGGCTGCAGGATCCCCGTGGCCAGGCTGGTGCCGACCGTGCCGGCCCGCTCATTGATCAGGATCTCGACCCGCGGCGCAGCAGGGGCAGAGGCGGCGGGCCCGCCCAGTCCGGCCACGTAAAGCAAGCTGGCGGTGAAGTTCGCGGGAATCACCAGCGTCGCGTAGAGGGCGTCGCGGCCCATGGCCTGCTCCGCCTGGGGCAGCGTCGTCACCTCAAGGTGCAGCCGGTCCGAGACCGCCGGAGTGGACAGCAGCCCGGCTTGTATCTGCTGCCCGGCGTCGAGGTGGCGGGTACCGACCGTGACGCCCCGATCCTGGTTGACGATGGCGACCGGCAGCCCGTGAAGATGCGCCAGCGGGTTGACCACAGCGCCGATGTACAGCGCGGTCATGACCGCCAGGACGACGGACCCCAGCACCAGCGGGGCGATCCATATCGGCCGGACCCGCAATATCTGGCCCGCCCGGACCGGCATGCGCGGATCCGGCGTCCCGTGGCGGCCGGTGGACGAGGAGTCAGCGCTCACCGCGGCCACCGTCCCTCCAGCGTGCAGACGGCCACATGGACAAGATCTTCCCCTTCTCGGCACTACCCAGCCGCGCGACTCTCCGCCACGCAGGTGCGGCCAGGCCCGGAGTTCGCGGTATGGCGGATTCGGGGCATCCTACGGGTAATCATGAAGCGCGGCCGGCCGCATCTGTGCTATCACGTCACCTGTGCCCAATCCGCCGCTCGCTCCTGACGAGCAAGTCAGCGCCGGTAACGAGCGCCAGGTGCTTGAGACGTTTCTCGACCTCTACCGGAGCATTCTCACGCGCAAGGTCGCCGGTCTCACCGAAGACCAGTTACGCGCCCGGCATGTTCCGTCGGGGACGACTCTGGCCGG
>JASIBJ010000196.1 GCA_030045215.1 Streptosporangiaceae bacterium
GGCCGGAGCGGGGCGCCGCCTGCCTGACCGACGTGCGCGCGCCGCTGCTCGGGCCGGCCGGGGCAGCGGCGGTGTTCGGCCCGCAGAAGGGTGCCGGGCCTGGGGACATCGACGTGCTTGAGGCCGGGCTTGCCCGGCTGGCGCACCTGCTGCGAGGCGACCCCGACGCACCGGGCTGCGGCGCGGCCGGAGGCACCGGCTATGGCCTGGCCGCGGGCTGGGGCGCAGCTCTGCTGCGCGGCGCCGCCGAAATCGCGGCGATCGCAGGGCTCCCCGCAGCCCTGAAGCACGCGGACCTGGTCATCACCGGCGAGGGCCAGTACGACGCGACGTCGTTGTCGGGCAAGGTTGCCGGGACCGTGCTGGCACTGGCCAGCGAGTCGGGCGTCCCCGCAGCCCTGGTCGCTGGGGTACTGGCGGCGCGGCCCGCAGTGCCCGCGGTCGAGCTCGCGTCGCTGGCCGGCGGCCGCCCACAGGCCATGGCCGCGGCCGGGCGGTGGCTTGCCGAGGCCGGGCGGAAGCTGGCGGCCGGCGCGACCTGATGGCGGTACTGGCAGCCGACCGGGGCCTAGCCCAGGTCGGTCCGCACCATCGAATAGGAGGCCATGTCGCGCCACTGCCCCGCCCGGAAGCACGCACCGCGCAGCACGCCCTCGAAGGTGAACCCGGCCTTCTCCAGCGACCGCCGCTCCGCCACGTTGTCCACCTCGGTCGAGGCTTCGACGCGGTTGACCTGCGTGTGCGCGAACAGGTACTCGGCGAGCAGCCGCTGCGCGCGCGTGCCGTACCCGTGCCCGCGGGCGCCGGCCAGCAGCCCGATCCCGATGTTCCAGGTGAAGCTCACCGGGCCGGTCGTCACCCGATGCCAGCTCACGTCGCCGAGGAACTCGCCCGGCTCGGTCGGCTCGCCGAGCGCGACCGCTAGACTGCCGCGGTCCTGCGCCAGGAGTCCGCTCTCGGCAAAGTCCCGGCGCAGCCTGCCGGGGTCGTGGTAGCCGAAAAAGGCGTAGGGCCCGGACTGGTCGGGGTCCTGAGATAGCGAGGCCACCAGGTCCAGCTCAGATTCACGTATAGGGCGTATATGGACCATATTGACCATTACCGAATCATACCAAGCAGCCGGGATTCGCCCGCGAGCGTTTCTTCCGGGCCGCATTCAGGGAGCCGATGGTGCCCGGTGGGTACGGCCAGGCCCGATCATAGAGATGTGGGGCAAGGACCGGATGGCGCGGACACGAGCCGGCCGAGCGAGTGGCTCGCCCTGCCTGGCGGCCGGGTGCGGCCGGTGGTCTCGCTGGCGGGCGAGGACGGAGAGGTGGAACTACTTCCTTACGGGGTGTGGCTCGCCCGGCTGCGGCCGCTCTGCCGGTGCGGGAGTCCGCGGCTGGGCTCCGGCCGCACCTGCGGGCGCGCCGAGTGCATCGCGGCGCTCGGAAGCTAGCAGCATGAGCGAGCCGCCGGCGCGGAGGGGCGCCCCAGGCGGTGAGCGGGGGATACCCCTGACTGAGGTCGGGCGGTGGCCGGCCAAGAGGGGGCAATAGTGTCCGACGCGGATGGCCGTGGCCCTTACCCTGAGTTCGTGCGGGAGATCGTGGTCTTCGGCGGAAGCGCCCATCCGGCGCTATCCGCCGAAATATGCGCTGATCTCGGCGTGCCGCAGCGCCCGGTCCGACTGACCCGGTTCGCGAACGACTGCCTGGAAGTTCAGCTTCAGGCCAACTGCCGGGAGCGGGACGTCTTCGTCATCCAGCCGCTCGGGCCTCCGGTTCAGGAGAACCTGGTCGAGTTGCTGCTGATGCTCGACGCCGCCAGGGGCGCGTCTGCCGCCAGGGTGACGGCTGTCATCCCGTATTACGCGTACGCACGCTCCGACAAAAAGTCGCAGCCGCGCGTGTCGATCGGCGGCAGGCTCGTCGCCGACCTTCTGGTAACCGCGGGCGCGAGCCGGGTGCTGACGATGACGCTGCATGCGCCCCAGGTGCACGGGTTCTTCTCGGTCCCCGTCGACCACCTGCACGCCCTGCGCGAGTTCGCCAACCACTTCGCGCGCCTCGACCTGCGCGACACGGTCGTGGTGTCACCCGACCTGGGCAACGCCAAGAATGCAGCCGCGCTGGCACGGCTGCTGCAGGTTCCCGTGGCCGCGGGCGCCAAGGAGCGCATCAGCGACGAGAAGGTCGTGATCAGCTCGATCATCGGCGACGTCGAGGGCCGGGACGTGATCGTGCTGGACGACGAGATCGCTCGCGGCACGACCATCATTGAGCTGCTCGAGCGCCTGGCCGAGCGCCACGTCAGATCGGTCCGCATCGCCTGCACGCACGGGCTGTTCAGCGACGGCGCGCTCAAGCGCATCTCGGCGCACCCGCTGGTCCGGCAGATCGTCAGCACGAACACGCTGCCGGAGGCGGCCGAGAGCGGCAGCGGCGACCTGCGCGTGATCTCGATCGCGCCCGCGCTCGCCGAGGCCATCAGGCGCATCCATGAGGGCGAGTCGGTCAGCGCGCTGTTCGGGGCGGGCTAGTTGCCAGAAGCGGCCGACTCGGCCGACCGCGCCCAAACGGCGACCTGGCTGCGCGAGCTGAAGCCGAGTTTCGCCAGGATGTTGGCGACGTGCCGGGCGGCCGTGGCCGGGCTTATGTACAGCTCCGCGCCAATGGCGCGGTTACTCTTGCCTGCCGCGATCAAGGCGACGACTTCTCGCTCTCGCGCGGTCAGGCCGAGCGACTCGGGAGTTGCGCGAGACCCGGCCGTGGCGGACGTGTTCTGGCTGGCCTGCTTGGCGGGCGCCGACAGCTCCTCCTCGGGCTCGGTCTGGTCGCCCAGCGCTAGCTGCACGGCCGCCGCCGGCGTCATCGCGGTTCCCTCGGCCCACAGCCGGGTGATGGCAACCTGCCCGAGACCCTGCGCGGCATCCAGGAAGCGCTGCATCCTGGCACCGGGCATGGGTGGCAGCTGAGCCTCCTCGCGCAGTGCGGCCACCGCCGCCGCGAGCCGGATGCCGTCGTCCGGATGTCCTTCGCCGATAGCCAGCCTGGCCAGCGCCTCCAGCCCGCGGGCCATGCCGATCCGGCTGCCGGAGGCGTAGCTGAGCCGCAGGCTCTCGGACAGATGGGTGCGTGCGGCGGCGAGGTCGCCCTGCTCGATCTCGATGCGGCCAAGCCCGGCCAGGCAGCGGGCGGTGTCGGGCCGCGAGCTGAGTTCCCGCAGGTACGTCAGCGCCTCAAGGTAGCGCTGGCGGGCGGTAGCGTCGTCGCCGCGCAGCCGGGCCAGGTCACCGAGGCCGAGCAAGGTCCGGGCTGAGCCCCAGTGCTGTTCAATCGAGCGCATGGCGGCCAGCGCCGCCTCGGCCAGCTCCTGGGCCTCGCGCAGATTACCGCGCCAGCCGGCCACCGTTGCCAGCGTGCCGAGCGCGTACCCCTCGTTCCACCGGTCGCCAGCTGCGCGAGCCACTGCCAGCGCCTGGCCGCCGCTCTCCGCCGCCTCGTCTAGCTCACCGGCGTGCAGCGCCACCTCGGTCAGCAGATTGAGGGCTGCGGCGACGGAGAACTGGTCACCCTCCGCTCGTGACAGCTCGAGGCCCGCGAGCGCGAACTCCGCGGCCCGGGGCGAGCCGCCGGCCAGCGCCAGCTGCGCGCGGGCGACGAGCGCCGCTCCGCGAACCGCCAGGGGCACGGTTGCCGCTGACGGCAACCCGAGGAAGGCATCGAGCCAGCCGGCCGCGTGGCTAAAGGTGCCGCGCACGATCATGACCGGGCTCATCGCGCGGCTTATCCGCAGGCCTGTCTCCGCATCACCGCTACCCAGGCATTCGCCGAGGACTTCTTGCACGTTCCCGGACTCGGCGTCGAACCGCCGGAACATGTCCACCCTGGCTGACCAAGGGCCCGGCACCACGCCCATGCCGATCGCGACCGACTCCTCAGCCTCGTGCAGGGTGAACTCGCGGCACCGGGTTCGGAACTCGTCGGCCTCGCCGGCCTGCGTCAGCCAGCCGGAGGCGTATTCGCGGACCGTTTCCAGGAGTCGGTAACGCGTCTGGCCCAGCACCTCCGGCCCGACCTCGAGCAGCGACTTATCGGCGAGCGCGGTGATCGTATCGAGGATCTCGCTGGCGGAGAGCGCGTCGTCAGCACAAATCTCCTCGGCCATCTCCAGCGACCACTCGGAGAACACCGACAGCCTGCGCAGCAGCACCTGCTCCCGGTCGGTCAGCAGGTCGTAGCTCCAGTCGATGGTCGCGCGCAGGGTCTGCTGGCGCGCGGGTGCGCTCCGGTCGGCGCCGGTCAGCAACCGGAAGCGGTCGCTGATCCGGTCGGCGATCTGGTCGACCGACAGCGCTCGCACCCACGCCGCCGCCAGTTCGATCGCCAGGGGCAGGCCATCGAGTGCCCGGCATATGCGGGCCACGGTGGAGGCGTTGTCGGCTCCGACGGTAAAGCCCGGCGCAGCGGCGCCGGCCCGCTCGGCGAACAGCCGCACCGCGTCGTACTCGATGATCTGGAAGGGGTCGGTCACCGTGGCAGCCGGCACCTCGAGCGGCGGCACCGGCCAGACCGTCTCCGCAGCGACTCGCAGCGGTTCCCGGCTGGTGGCGAGGATCCTCAGGGTCGGCGCCCTCGCCAGCAGTCGCTGGCACAAGGCGGCGCAGGCACCAATGAGATGCTCGCAGTTATCGAGGGCGAGCACAGCCCGGCGGTGGCTGACGGCCTCGGCGAGCGTGTCGGTCAGCGGCCTGCCCGGCTCCTCGTCCACGCCGATAGCAGCCGCCACCGCGGGAACGACAAGCTGCGGCTGATGCAGTTCGCCCAGGTCGACGAACCAGGTACCGTCGGGAAAGTCAATGGCCGCGTCGGCCAGGAGCCGGAGGGCGAGCCTGGTCTTGCCGATGCCGCCGGCGCCGCAGAGCGTGAGCGCACGGCCAGCCCGGAGTATCGCTCCGAGGCTCGCCACCTCATCGGCGCGGCCGACGAAGCTGGTGAATTCCGCTGGTAGCTGTGCGCTCTCTGCTGTCATCGCCTGTAAGCCCGCGGCTCGCCTAACCGGGCCGGTTCTCCTGTGATCCGACGTGCAATCTCAAGGTAACGCTGCGCTCAGCCCCGTGGGAGTCAGTACGCCCGATTAGCGGTCAGCTGACCGGTCTGTACGGCGCTCGGCCTTGGTCCCGAAGTCACGCCCGCAGCGCATCCTGGCTCGCCCCATTCTCCAGCGCGAGCAGGAACCGCTTGCGTTCCAGGCCGCCGCCATAGCCGGTCAGGCCGCCGTCTGAGCCAATGACCCGGTGGCAGGGCACGACGATCGCGATCGGGTTCTTGCCGTTGGCCAGCCCGACGGCGCGGCTGGCAGCGGGGGCGCCGAGCCGGCGCGCGAGCTCGCCGTAGGTGACCGTCTCGCCGTAGGGGATCGCGCGTAGCCCGGCCCACACCCGGCGCTGGAACTCGGTCCCGGCGAGCGACAGCGGCAGGTCGAACTCCGTCAGCTTGCCGTCGAAGTATGCCTGCAACTGCACGGCCGCGGCAGCGAACGGCTCCTGCTCCGGATCGGCGGGCGGGCCGAATGCCCCGTGGCCAGGCGCGTGCCGCTGCGCGTCCATGTACAGCCCGGTGATCTTCCCGCGCTCGGCGACGATCGTCAGCGGGCCCACCGGGCTCGGCACGGTCACATGCGCGCGTGCGGGGGCTGCGGTTGTTCTCATCTCAGGCTCCTGTTCCTGGCAGGTGGTTGATGGCGTGATCCCCTGTGGCCCACAGGTACTGGACCGCGTACGCGCGCCACGGCCGCCAGGCCCTGGCCCGCTCGCTGAGCGCGGTCGGCGT
>JASIBJ010000197.1 GCA_030045215.1 Streptosporangiaceae bacterium
GTCGCCAGGGCCGCCCTGGCGCCAGAACGCGTCGCGGCCCAGACCTCGGCTGTTGGGTAAAGGTGGCGCACCAGGGCGATTGCCGCGAACGCAAGAGTCCCCGAGCCGTAGACCAGCACGGCCTGGCCATCTGATGGCGGCGCGAGCAGGATCGAGCGAAGCGAGACGCTGACCGGGTCGGCCAGCACTGCGGCCTCATCCGAGATGGCATCGGGGATGGGGAACAGCTGCGAGGGGTGCGCGGCAAAGCGCTCGGCGTGTGCCCCGGCGGCCGCCGCGCAGTTCCCGAGGTGGATGGACACGGGCAGGTCGCCCGATCGGAAGTTACGGCACCACGGGTAGCGGCCCGCCTGGCAGGCCTCGCAGGGCGGGTCGATGCCGCGCGGGCCGCAGGAGAGCCAGGGGTTCAGGACGACACGCTCGCCCGTGTCGGCGCGCCGCCCCACCACCTCATGACCAAGCACATGAGGGAAGGACACGAGCGCGGTCAGCGGGTTGTCGCGCGCACCATTCAGCAGGATCTGCTTGATGTCGGACCCGCACAGGCCAGAGAAGGTCGTTTCGACGCGAACCCAGTCGTCGGCCGGCAGCGGCAGCTCGTCAATGTCCTCGATGCGGACCGGAGCGAAGCGGGATACGAAGGCGCGCTGGTCGAGCCGTCCGCCGACGGCCGAGGCTGCCTCCCGGGCCAGGCTGTGCCGGAACACCAGCGCCTTCATTCGACCCTCCTTGGCGGGGCAGAGTTCCGACCGAACTCTAGCTCGCCGTGACATCCTGCACGTTCTCGGCTATTTCGCGGGCGGTTTACTGCGATACGTTCCGCGGAACTTGCAGGATGCGCGCCCGGATGGGCGCAAGCCGGAGCCAACGGCGGGGGTTAGGCCGCGCCGGCGGCCGGGCGGAGGGTCGAAGCCAGGCCGACGTTAACCGGTCGCCGGCGCGATGGTCCTGAGCCGCAGCTACACGCGGGGAGCGCGGGCGGCTCATGGCTTCTGAGTACTACTTATAACCACTTCTGAGCCAGGCGATGACCGTCAGCACGCCCAGCACCACGAGCAGGTCCACCTCAACCTCCCCCAATAGCGAAGGCCCGCAAGGGCTGCTGATGCCTGGCTTTTACCCTGCTGGCGGCCGGCTAGTCCGCATGTCGCGGCCAGGTCGTCGGCCGGCAGCGGACGCCGAGATCAGCCGCCCCGCATGTCCGGGTATGACCCTGACGCCTGGACATCGGCGGAGCGCAGCGGCGCGTTACGCCGGGCGGCCGGACACCACGGGCCGGGCGGTCCCGCTGGCAGGGCCCGGCGGCCGTTGCGGCGGCGCTAACGAGCCAGCGACCTGAGTATCGGGACGAAGTGCTCCAAACCAGGCGCCGTCGCTTCTGGGTCCTTCGCCTGGTCGTCCCAGCGCCTCACCCGGCACGCATCCTCGGCGTACGGGCTGGCCTCGAACGCCGCCTGCTCGCCGGCGTCCATCGGCCCGCCCTGAACTCCGAGCGTGTACACCGAAGCGGGCGACAGCTTGTCCAGGTAGCCAGGCTCGACCGCGCACAGGTAGCGCTTGGCGTCCACGTGCAACCGCACCGGCTCGGTGACCTCGGAGCCGAACCACTGCCCCAGCCAGGCGGCACCCTGCTCGCCGTGCCGGTTGTCGGTGCCGCGCATCAGGTCGCGACCGGTGATGGTGCCGGCGAAGTGGCCGACGTCGTGCAGCAGCGCCGCCGCGATCAGGGGTGGCGGAGCACCGGCTCGCTCGGCCAGCGCGGCCGCCTGCAGCATGTGGGCGGCCTGACTGACGGCCTCGCCAAGATAGTCGGCCGTGCCTTCGCTGGCGAAGAGCGCGGCGATGGCCGGGACTGGATCCTGCGCTGGCACCCGATTTCCTCCTGCCTGTCCTTCTACTATGCCTGGCCGGGGGCGCAGGTTGCAGCCGTGGCGCTATCCGCGCCAAGTGTTCACCTTGGCGTGAAGTAGATGATGCCGACGCCGATCAGCACTACGCCCGCCCCGATCAGGTCGTAACGGTCGGGCCGGAAGCCGTCGACGCCCCAGCCCCACAGCAGCGAGGCCACGACGAAGACACCGCCGTACGCGGCATAGATCCGGCCAAAGTCGGAGCTGTGCTGGAGGGTGGGAATGACCCCGTAGCAAACAAGCACGATGGCGCCGGCCACACCGACCCAGATCGGCGCTCCCTCGCGGAGCCAGCGCCAGATCAGGTAGCCGCCGCCGATTTCGGCGAGTCCGGCGGCGACAAACAGTCCGATCGCGCGCAGAGTATTCATGTCGGTGATTCTCGCGCCAGCGCGCGGACTGCGACGAACACCGGGCAATCACCCACGAGCAGGCGCGAGCTGATCGATGAGCGCGAGCCGGGGGACCACGGTGCCCGGCGGCAGCAGCGTGCCAGGGCTCGTGACCGCGTTTGCGCCGATCCGGCAGCGGTCGCCGACCACCGCGCCGAACTTGACCAGCCCCGTCGGCACCGCCTCGCCGGCCACGAGGGCGAAGATTGCTTTGTCCTCGCGCTCGTTGAAGTGATTGGCCAGCACGGCGCCGGCCTCCAGGTTGACGTCCTCGCCGACGATGGAGTCGCCGACGTAATTGCGGTGCGCGGCGGCCGACCTGGCATAGATCAGCGAGGCCTTGATCTCCGAGTGCGGCCCGATCGTCACTTCCTCATCGATCCAGACCCCGGCACGCAAGACGGCGCCGGGTCCGACGCGGCAACCGGGCCCGATGATGGCCGGGCCACTGATCTCAGCGGAGTCGGCAACCGCGGCTGTCCGGTGAACTGCGATCTGCGGGCCGGCCAGCCGGAAGTCCTCTCCGAGCCCGGACAGCGCGAGCCGTACCAGGCGGTCGATCTGCCCGATGGCCTGCCACGCGACACCGTCGGCAAGGTCGGCGCGGAAGCGATGGGTGCCGGTGACGTAGCGTCCGAGTTGGGTCTTCGACATGCGGCGCCACTCTAGTTCCGGCGGATCAGGG
>JASIBJ010000198.1 GCA_030045215.1 Streptosporangiaceae bacterium
TCCTCAAGCACCTGGGTCACGGTGCCGGCCTCGCAGATCCGCCCGCCGTTCATCACGACGACGTGATCGGCGATGCTGCGCACCAGCGGCAGGTTGTGGGTGATGAAGATCAGCGACAGCCCGCGCTCGGCCTGCAGCCCGCGCAGCAGCTCGACGATCGCCGCCTGCACGGACACGTCAAGCGCCGAGGTGATCTCGTCGCAGACCATCAGGTCCGGCTGCACGACCAGGGCCCTGGCGATCGCCACCCGCTGCCGCTCCCCGCCGGACAGCTGGTCGGGGTAGAGGTCGACGAACGACTCGCGCAGTGCCGCAGCCGTGAGCGCGTCGACCACGCGCTCCTGCCGTTCCCTGGCCGACAGCTTCTCGAAGTGCGCCAGCGGCTGCTCGATGATCTGGCCGACGGTCCGGCGCGGGTTCAGCGACAGGTAAGGGTTCTGGGACACGTACTGGATCCGGCGCAGCTGGTCGTTCGAGCGGCGGCGGACGCCTCTGGACAGCGGCTTCCCGGCGAAGCTGACCTGGCCGGACCAGTTCGGGTGCAGGCCAACCAGGCAGCGAGCCAGCGTGGTCTTGCCGGACCCGGACATCCCGACCACCGCCACGCACTGCTGGCCGGGCACCGACAGAGTCAGGTCGTGCAGAACCGTTGCGTTCCCGTAGGTGGCCGACAGGTCGCGCACGTCGAGCAGCGCGGCCTCCGCCTCCGCGCTATCAGGGCGTGCCGCGCCTGACCCGGCCGGCTGGGAGAGCCCGACCACCTCGACCGCCCGGATGCAGCGGGCCGCGTGGCCGGAATCCGAAACCTGCACCAGCGGTGGCTGGCCCTGCTCGCACGCGGGCAGCGCGAACTCGCAGCGCGGCTGGAAGAAGCAGCCCGACGGGCGGTTGCCCGGCCGCGGCGGGTGCCCGGCGAGGCCGGTCAGCACGCGCGAGCGGTCCAGAGAGGGCACGGAGCGCAGCAGGCCGCGGCTGTAGGGATGGGCCGGGGTCTCGAAGACCTCGCGTGCCGGGCCGATCTCGGCGAGGCGGCCGGCGTACATGACCGCGACATGGTCGGCGATCTCGGCCACCACCGCGAGGTCGTGGCTGATGTAGACGGCGGCGACCCGGTACGTCTTGCACAGGTCGCGGATGGTCTCGAGCACCCGGCGCTGGGTGGTCACGTCCAGCCCGGTGGTCGGCTCGTCGAGCACGATGAGCTTGGGCCGGCAGGCGAACGCCATCGCGAGCCCGACCCGCTGCTGCTGGCCGCCGGACAGCTGATGCGGGTACTTGTTCAGGATGCCCGGGATCGTGGACAGGCCGACCTCGGCCAGCATCTCGGTCAGCCGCTCGTCGCGGGCCTTCTGGTCGCCCTCATAGGAGGCGAGCACCTCACGCAGCTGAGTGCCGATCTTCAGCGTCGGGTTCAGCGCGCTGGACGGATCCTGCGGCACGTACGCGACCTGCCGGCCGCGCAGCCGCTGCAGCTCTCGCCTCGGCATCCGCAGGATGTCGCGGCCGTCGATGCTGATCCTGCCGCCGCCGATGACCAGCCCGCGGCGCACGTGGCCGAGCAGCGCCAGGGCCATGGTCGTCTTGCCGGAGCCCGACTCGCCGACCAGGCCCAGCACCTCGCCCGGCTGCACGTAGAACGACACTTCGTCGAGCACGTCGACGGTGCCGCGGCCGCGGGCCGGGATCCGCAGCACCTGAAGCTCATTGACAGTGAGCCTGGCCTGGCCCAAGGCTGCCGACCCATTCCCGGCGGCAGCCGCGTTCCCCGCCGATGCGTCGGTGTCGGCCGGTGCGTCGCCCGCAGCCGGTTCCGGCCCGGCGGCGGGCGTCTCGTCGGCCGCTGCCGGCGGGGCCGGGATCGCCTCCGTGACGGCGCCGACTTCCTCGGTGTCGGCCACGGCCTCGCTGCCCGAGGTCTGCGCTCCGCTGCTGACTGCGTCGTCGCCGGTCATCGCACCGCGCCCGCTGTCGCTGCTCACTGCGCTGCTCCGACCGCTGAGATGCCGGTCAGCAGCGCGTCATCGGCTCTGCGCCCGACGCCGAGCGAGGCGCGCGCCACGGCGTCGGTCAGCGTGTTCATCCCGATGGTCAGCGCCGCGATCAGCAGCGTGGGGGCGAGCACGCCCCACGGGTTGGCTACCAGCCCGATCCGGTTCTCGTTGATCATCAGCCCCCAGCTGGCGGCCGGCGGCTGCAGGCCGAAGCCGAGGAAGCTCAGCCCGGCGATCACCAGGATGGAATAGGTCAGCCGCAGCCCCAGCTCGACCATCAACACCGAGGTCAGGTTCGGTAGCACCTCTTTGCGCACTACCTGGCGCGCTGGCAGGCCGAGTATCTGCGCGGCCCGGACGAAGTCGCGCTCGCAGACATCGAGCGCCGCCGCCCTGGTGACCCGAGCGACCTGCGGGAGGTGCGAGATCCCGACCGCCAGGATGATCAGCCAGATCTTGGGGCCGAGCACGCTGACCAGCAGCAGCGCGAACACCAGCTGCGGGAACGCGAGCACGATGTCGACGATGCGCATGATCACCGTGTCCCAGATGCCGCCGAAGTAGGCTGCGCAGACCCCGCAGATGGCCCCGCCGACCACGCCGATCAGCGTGGCGGCCGCGGCCATGAGCAGCAGCTCCCAGCCGCCGTCGAGGGTCCTGGACAGCACGTCGCGGCCGAGGATGTCGCCGCCGAGCGGGAACTTCAGCGACGGGTTGGCGAACGGCGCGGTCACGAACTGGGTGCTCGAGTACCGCGCAAGGGCAGGGCCGATCGCAGCGATCAGCACGACGAGGCCGACGATCGCAAGTCCGATCGCACCGCGAGGCGTGCGGATCGTCCGGCTGAGCACAGCGGCCCACTCGCGCCGGCGCGCCCGGCCGCGGCCTGCCGACTTGACGACCTCGAGTGCTGCGGTAGAAGCCATTACGTCACCCCCTCATCAGGACCTGGGCAGCCGTCGCCGCGGCGTCGCGGCGAGTGAGATCAGGTCGGTGACGATGTTCACAGCGACATAGAACGCCGCGAGCAGCAGCACAATGAACTGGATCGTCGGGATGTCCCGGTCGGATACGGCGTTGACCAGCGCCTGGCCGAGGCCCGGGTAGTTGAAGACGTACTCGACCACCACCACCCCGCCGGCCAGGTAGAGGAAGTTCAGCCCGATCACCTGGATGGTCGGCGCGATCGCGAGATTCGCCAGAAGCTCGTCGACCTCGCCCTCTCCCGACCGAGGGACCACGGGATGCCGCTGCAGACCTGGTCGCTCGAGCGGCTGAAGACCGCCGCCATCCACGAGGGAATCGTCTAGTCGATCAGCGAGGAGCGACTCCGCGAGATCCTCCACGAGGAGGCGGTGAGCTTCCAGGCCGTCAAGACCTGGAAGAAGTCCAATGACCCGAGGTTCGACCAGAAGGTCCGTCGGCTCAGAGAACTGACCAATCGGGAACACAATCCGCCGATCGTCGTCGCCGCCGACGAGATGGGTCCCCTCTCCCTCCGACCGTATGTCGGGCGCACGTGGGCTCGGTCGGGGCACCCGGACCGAGTGCGGGCGACGTACACGAAGACGCTCGGGACGCGGTATCTGTTCGGGATGTACGACCACTACCACGACCAGATGGACGGGTTCCTCTCGCCGTCCAAGCACACCCGGGTCTGGCGGCGGTTCCTGCGGTTTGTCCGGGCCCACTACCCTCGGGGCGGTCGGATCTA
>JASIBJ010000199.1 GCA_030045215.1 Streptosporangiaceae bacterium
GCCACCCTGCACCAGGCAGCCTCGGATGAGGGGCGAGCGCCAGCTGCTCCGCCTCGGCGAGTACCTGGTGGACCGGGCGTCCCGGCGGTTGCCGCGGCGCATCCGGGCGGAACGGTACCGGGAGTGGGCGGCGGAGCTGCCCGTCATCCTGCACGACCCGCAGATCAGCCTCGCCCCGCGCCGCGCGGTTCGCATGGTGGTCTACGCGGCCGACACGCTCCGCGGCACGGCCCTGATGCACGTCCGGGGCCAGCGGAGGTCGGCCCGCTTGCTCACGGCTGCCGGCGTCGTGCTCGTCACCGCTGGCCTGACCCTGGCGAGCCTTTCGGTCTGGAACATCGCGCTGGCGCCAGGACGCCCCGTGAGCTACCTGCAGCTGGCCTGGGCCCTGCTTGTGGTCGCCTGGCCCATCAGCCTGCGCGCGCGTCCCGCCGCGCGTGCGACCAAGATGGGAGTCGGCTCCATCCTCATGGGTGCGGCCGTTAACCTCTGGCAGGGGGTGCAGTATCGGGACTGGGAGAACTACTTCATGGCGGCAACGCTTGCTCTGCTTTTCCCTGCCTTGTGGCTCGTCAGCCGATGGGCCCGGGCCAGGCGCGCTCAGTACCGCAAGACCTGATCGGGACGACAGGGAGCGTTGGTCGTGGCTGCCTCGTTTGCCGTGCGCTCAGCCACCGCGCGGGCCAACGGCATCCGGTTTCGGATCCTCGAGGCCGGCGCCGGCCCGCTGGCGCTCTGCCTGCATGGCTTCCCCGACTGCGCGCACACCTGGGGGCAGCTGCTGCCGGCGCTGGCCGAGGCGGGATTCCACGCCGTTGCGCCGTTCATGCGCGGCTATGCCCCGACTGAGGTCCCTGGCGATGGCGACTATCGCGTCGCAACGCTCGCCGCCGATGCGCTGGCCCTGCACGGGGAACTAGGCGGCACCGGGGACGCGGTCCTCATCGGTAGCGACTGGGGCGCCGAGGCGGCCTACCGGGCCGCGGCGGCCGAGCCCGACCGGTGGCGGCGTCTGGTCACGCTGGCTATACCGCCCGCTGCGCTCGACTCGGTGCTGCTCAGCGACTACGAGCAGCTCAAGCGGTTCTTCTACCTGTTCCTCCTGCAGGACAGCTCCGGCCTGCCCGAGGCGGTCGCGGCCAGGGACGACATGGCGTTCCTGGACCAGCTCTGGCACGAGTGGTCGCCCGGCTACGAGCCCGGCGGGCATCTGGCCGCCGTCAAGCGGTGCCTGCGGGCCCCGGAGAACCTGGCCGCCGCGATCGGCTACTACCGCGCCACACGCCTTGGCGACCCGGCCGTGCCTGATCCCGGGCGGGCGCCGCAGCCCACGCTGTACCTGCACGGAGCTCGGGACGGGTGCATCAGCGCCGAACTCGCCCGTGGCGGTGAACGCTACCTCGCCCCTGGCTCGCGGATGATCGTGGTCGAGGATGCCGGCCACTTCCTGCATCTCGAGCGACCCGCCCTGGTGAACGAGCTCATCCGCAGCTGGCTGCTCTGAGCCGGCCGCTAGCGACGGCAGACTGGATTCACAGGCCAAGGCCGCCCTGTCCGCTTCCGGCCCGATATTCGGTGGCGCCTCGCCTGAGCGCGGCATAGATTCGCCGCGGTAACGGCAACTGCGGGAGAAGCGGACTTGGCGATGGTCATGGTCTTCCGTGGCAGGGCGGCCGCTGGCGCCGAATCCTGCCGGTGCTCACTTCCTGCGTGACCGCAGACTGATGACTCAGCTGGCCGGTGCCGGTGGCGCCCGTGCCGGGCAGCTGGTCTTCGACCTCGGCGCTGGCAGCGGCGCGATCACGGCCGCGCTCGTCGTCGCCGGGGCTCGCGTGATCGCGGTCGAGCGGGACCCGAAGCTCGCCGCGCGCCTACGGCGGCGTTTCTATGACGAGCCGCTAGTCCGGGTCGTCGAAGCCGACCTGCGGACAATCCCGCTGCCGCGCCGGGATTTCCTGGTCGTGGCGAGCCCTCCGTTCTCGCTCACGACCGCGGTCTGCCGGCGCCTGCTGGCAGACCCGGCCGTCCCGCTGGCCGGAGCCGAGCTGATCGTCCAGTGGGAGGTCGCTCGCTGGCTGACTCGCCCCCGGCCGCGCGATGCCGAGACCGCGTGGTGGACATCCCGGTACCAGATACGGCTCGCGCGGGTAATCGGCTCGGCTAGCTTCACCCCGCCACCGCGGGTAAGTGCTGGCTGGCTGTCGGTGCGACCCCGTTCGGTCCCGGTCTCGCCGCTCGGCCAGCGCCGCCTGCGGACGATGCTGCCCGCGGCTTATCGTCACCCCGGCGCCCGAACCGACATCGCGCTACCCGGCCGCCGCCGGGTGCTGCTCCGCGCCGGCCTGGATCCCGCGGCGCCAGTTTCCGCAGTGACCGCCGACCAATGGCATCGGCTCGCGGTCCTGCTTGGCGAGGGAACTCCGTAAGCCGAGGCAGGTGGTCGCCGGCGGACGGCACCGGTTCCGTCATCGCCGCGAGGCAGGCAGAGCTGGCCGACTGCCTCCAGCCGGGCGACGCAGCAACCGAAGCCACAGCGCACGCCACCAGCTGCGGCGGGCGGGCCGCGCCGTCACCGAACCGCTGCCGACCTGGCCGGAGACCTTCACCCGCAGCTCTACCGGGATATCCGAGCCGGCCGGCCTGACCACCTTGAGGCTGCCGCTCTTTACCGTCACGTCGTCGGTGTCGACCTCGATGCCGGGCCGGGTGATGAGGCTCAGGCTGCCGCTGGCGACGCGGGCGTCAATCCGCAGCTCGGGCACCGCGATCACCGCTTCCCGGAAGTCGAGCCGGACCGAACCGCTGCCGACGCGGATCTCCAGGCGCCTGGGCACCAGCCAGGACCCGTCCCGTTTGGCGGAACCGGCGCCGCACTCGATGCGCGCTAGGTCCGGGGCCTGAGTCGCGGCCACGGCGGTCAGGTCGGCGATGAGCGGCTCGAGGTCGGCGCGTGTGCTAGCGGTGAGCGCGACATCCAGCCGCTGATCAAGATCGTCAGCGGTGAGTCGGCCGTCGGCCGCGGCCGCCTTGAGCACCTCGACCACCCGTTCCCGGTCTGCATGCGAGGCCCGCAACGCGGCGGGACCGCTGGTCTGGTTTGTCGTCAGGACGGCGGGCAGGGCGGCCAGAAATGCCGCCTCAACCTGGTAGATCCGCTCCGGCCGGCTGAGATCCTTGAGCTGGTGCGTACCAAGCTCGCGCAGGCCTACGCCGTCGGGCAGCTCGTCCGAGAGCAGCTCCGCCGCCGTCGCGGACAGCAGCACCTGGCCGCCGCGGGCGACCGCCAGCAGCCGTGCGGTACGGTTCACCGCTGGCCCGAAGTAGTCTCCGTCGCGCTCCTCGCAGACCCCGGAGTGCAAACCCATCCGCACGACGATCGGCCGGCTGGTCGGCCACGACTGCGCGGCCAGGTTTCGCTGCGCGTCCAGCGCCGCGTCCAGCCCCGTCCTGGCGGCGGAGAACGCCGCGCAGAACGAGTCACCCGCAGTCTTGAAGACATAGCCGCCGGCCTGCTCGATGGACTCCCGAACAATCTCGTCGTGGCGGCGCAGCGCGGCCGCCATCGCGTCCCGCTCGGCGTCCCACAGCGCTGTGGAGCCTTCGACGTCAGTGAACAACAGCGTCACGGTGCCCGACGGCGCGCCAGTCATGGCTGCCCCGCCGGCGGGGACGGGGTCACCGGGACCACCTCCAGGCCGTCGATGCATGAAGTCTGCTGGATGCCAGGAATACACGGAAAGACCCGGCGTCGGCAACCCTGTCGAAGTCGTCCTTCGCGCCGCGTCGCCTGCGCGGATGGCCTGCCGCATAACGGCCACAATCGGGCAGGCCTACACTCATCATATGTCTGAGGAGTTGCCCGCATCACTGCTGCGGGCGCTGCAGGAGTACCCGCCGTGCCGCTGACGTCGCTCCGGCGAAGCCCGCTGGTGGACCTGGCGGTGAGCCAGCTTCGCGAGCAGGTCCTGTCCGGACAGTGGCCGGTCGGCAGCCGCCTGCCGGCCGAGACCGAGCTGGCCCAGCGGCTGGAGGTGGGCCGGTCCACGATCCGCGAGGCCATTCGTGCCCTCGTCCACGCCGGGTTGCTGGAGACGCGGCAGGGGTCGGGAACCTATGTCCGGTCCGCCACGCCGGGCGCTGACTGGGAGCCCCGGCTGCGCCGGGCGGCGGTGCTGGAGGTCTACGAGGTCCGCGAGGCGCTCGAGGTGCAGGCGGCGCGCCTGGCGGCGAGCCGGCGCACCGAGGCTGACATCGCCTCGCTGCGGGCGCGCCTGACCGAGCGAGAGCAGGCCCGCGACCAGGACGCCAGCTTCGTGGAGGCTGACCTGGCCTTCCACCGCAGCGTGGTGGCCGCCGCCCATAACCCGCTGCTGGCCGAGATGTTCGACTCCTTCGCCGCCGTGCTCCGCGAGGCGCTCATCGCAGTCCGTTCGGATCAGCGTGTCCGGAGCGCGGGGGCAGACGCCGCGCACGTGCGGCTGGCGGCCGCTATCGAAGCCGGCGACGCCGCCGCGGCCGCCCAGGCCACCCACGACCATCTCGACCCCACCGCAGCGAAGCTGCGATCGCTCCTCGGCCGGTGA
>JASIBJ010000200.1 GCA_030045215.1 Streptosporangiaceae bacterium
GCGAGACTGCGAGCGCGATCGCGACCAGGCAGGCGAGCCCGGCCAGCCGGATCCGCACTCCGCGTGCTGCGGCCAGGTCCGCGCTGACCGAGCTGAGCAGCAGCGGCCGGAACAGTAGCCCGACGATGAACAGCGCCGGCAGGCCGAATGCGGCCACCAGCGGGATGGCCGCGTTCCCGATCGTGAACATGGACCCGAACAGGATCGTTATGGACGCGCCGGTCGTGCTGGTACGGAGCGTGTCCCAGTACAGGAACAGCGCAGCGAGGCCCAGGCCGGCGCCGCGCACGATGCCGGTGGCCAGGTCGCGCCCGCGCTGATTCCGCACGCCGATCATGTCCATCGTCCCGGCGGCCAGCACTCCCATGCCGGCGAAACCCCACAGCGGGCTGATGCTGGCCAGGTACGAAGCCGATCCGCCGGTCACGGACAGGTCGGCGAGCGCGTGGCCGGCGTAGGACTGGCCGCGCATCACCGCGAACGTGCCGACCACCCCGCACACCAGCGCGGAGATACCGCCGACGACCAGCGCGATGTGCACAGGAGAGCTGCTGAAGAATCCCGGGTAGAACAGCCGGTTCACTGGTGGCCCGCCGGGGTTTCCGCGTGATCCGGATGACCGGGCGCCGCCGCGCTCTCGTCACCGGCCAGGATCTCGAACCGGTCGTCCGCGTGCCCGACCACCAGCAGCCGGCCGTGCACGTTGAGCACGTCTACGTGGTAGCCGTACAGGTTGCTGAGCACGTCCTCGCGGATTACCTCATCCGTGGTGCCGCTGGCCGCGCGGCCACCCGCCAGGTAGACGACGCGGTCCATCACCGGCAGCAGCGGGTTCATCTCGTGGGCCGAGATCAGCACCGAAACCTGCTGTTCCCTGGCAATGCGAGCCAGCAGAGCGATGACCTCATTCGATGCGCGGATGTCCAGGTTGGCCAAGGGCTCGTCCAGCAGCAGCAACCGCGGGCGGCTAATCAGCGCATGCGCGATCATGATCCGCTGCTGCTCGCCGCCGGACAGATTGCCCACCCGCTGGTTGGCGAAGGCCCTGGCGTCGACCGCGTCGATCATCTCGTCCACGAGCTGCCGCCGACGTCGTGACGGCAGCGGGATACCCAGCCGGTTGCCGTCCAGGCCGAGCCCTACCAGGTCCCTGGCGCGCACCGGCATGTCCGGGTCAAGCTGGATCTTCTGCGGCACATAGCCGACGAGCCCGCGACGGCTCGCGCTCACCGCGGTCCCGTCGATGAGCACCCGGCCGGCCGTGGTTGGCTGGAGCCCGAGGATGACCCGCAGCAGCGTCGTCTTGCCCGCGCCGTTAGCCCCGATCAGGCCCACCAGCTCGCCGGGGTTGATGGTGAACCGGACCTCGTCGAGTATCTGCCGGCCGCCAAGGCGAACGCTGACCCCGTCGACCGCCAGTAGCTGGCCGTCCACGGGGTCGCTGCCGACCGCCGCCGGCGTCACGGCACCAGCTTCTCGGTTGAGGTCTTGTCGGCGACCGCCTTGCTGAGGGCATTGACCTCCGCCAGCATCCAGGACTGGTAGTCGTAGCCCGGCACCGGCATTGTCTCGTACACGCCCACTACCGGGATGCCGTACCTCTGCGCCGTGGCCAGGAAGGACGCGGTCAGCGAGTCGGTGACCTGCTGGTTGTAGACGAACACCTTGACCTTGTGCTGGGAGAACAGGCTGTCCTCGAGGGACACGTACTGCGGCGAAGGGTCGACTCCGTTCATGATGTCGGCCTGCAGCCCGAACGGGGTCATGATGTTGGCGCCAGCCGCCTGGAGCATATAGTCGCCGACCGGCTCGGTGACCGCGACGGGCGTCCCCGCGTAGGCCGCCTTGAATGCCGCGATCGCGGCGTACCAGGGCTTCAGTGAGTTGTCGAACTTGACCACGTTGGCCTGGAAGAAGGCCTTGTCAGCAGGGCGCAGCGCGGACAGGTCATCCGCAACCGCCTTCGCGACGGCCGGCATCGTGGCGGGCTTGTACCACAAGTGAGGGTTGGGGGTAGTGCCGGGCAGGCCGAGCAGGTTCTGCACGTCGATGATCTTCCTGGACGAGCTCGGCGACGCGCTCTCGATCTTGTTCATGTACGTGTCGTAGCCGATTCCGTTCTGCACGATCAGCTGCGCGGCCGAGACCACGGACGCAACGGACGCGCTCGCCTCGAAGGTGTGCGGGTCGGTGTTGGGGTTGCTCTCGATCGCCGTGACGCTGACGTACTGGCCGCCGATCTGGGAGATCACGTTGGCGTACTCGTTCTCGGCACCGACGGCGACAACCTTGCCGGAGGATCCGCCGGGCCCGTTGCTCGCCGCGCTCGCGGAACACGCGGCGCAGATCAGGCCACCCGCGACGGCGATGGCGGCCACGGAGGCGGCGCGAAGTACGGGCATCGGTTCTCTCCTGGGGCACGGGGGCACGGGGGAACGGGGGAACGCGGAGGCCGCAGCCGGGCGGCCGCAGTCGCTTATTGCTAATGAAAACGATAACCAGTATGACAGCCAGTCGTCAACTAGACGGCGGCTCCGGACCGAAGTCCGGCCCAGGCCGGGCCACGCCTACTGCAGCTCGACGGTGGTAGACCCTTCGAGATCATCCAGCAGGACGGAGATGGCGTGGCGGACGACGGCGATGCGGTCCAGCGCTCGCGCGTGCAAAGGCTCGGGATAGCTCCACTCGATGGTGGCGCCGCTGAACGGGCGCCGCGGCCCGGAGGAAGGGGCGCCGAGCCCGCCAGGCCCAGGGTAGAGGCGGATCGTCACCTCGATCAGCGGCTCACCCTCGGGTACGCCCTCCCGCGATCTGCCCAGTCTCCTGCCGTCGGTCATAGCCGGATTCTCGCCGGCGGGGTAATTCGCTTGCCAGCGGCGCTGGCGCTCTGTTCTACTCGCATCGTCTCTGTGATCACGTCAGGAGCTTCGTCATGCCTGAGGCGTCTGTGTCCGGCCAGAAGGGAGTTTTCGCCTACCCGAAGGACATGACGCTTCGTGAGCACACTCAACCTGGGGATCCTGGCGCACGTAGACGCCGGTAAGACCAGCCTGACCGAACGGCTGCTGTATGCGGCCGGAGTGATTGCCCAGATCGGCAGCGTCGACGCCGGCAGCACGCAGACCGACACGCTCGCGCTCGAACGCCAGCGTGGCATCACGATCAAGTCTGCGGTCGCGTCGTTCCGCATTGGCGACCTGCCGGTCAACCTGATCGACACGCCCGGCCACCCGGACTTCATCGCCGAGGTGGAGCGGGTGCTCGCCGTGCTCGACGGCGCGGTCCTGGTCGTGTCGGCCGTCGAGGGCGTGCAGGCCCAGACCCGCGTGCTCATGCGGACGCTTCACCGGCTCGCGATCCCGACGCTGATCTTCGTGAACAAGGCCGACCGCCTGGGAGCGAGTTACGGCCGCGCACTGGACGAGATAGCGGCCAGGCTCACGCCCGCTGTTATTTCGATGGGAACGAGCCGGGACCAGGGCGCTCGGGCAGCAGAGTTCACGCCGTACGGCCCGGCCGACCGGGAGTTCAGGGCTGAGCTGGCCGAGGTGCTGGCCGAGCACGACGACGGGTTGCTGGCCGCCATCGTGGAGGACTCCCCCATCGGCTACCGGCGGCTGCGACGGGTGCTCAACCGGCAGGTCCGCGACGGGCTCGTGCACCCGGTGTTCTTCGGCTCGGCGATCACCGGTGCGGGAACCGGCGAGCTGATCTCCGGGATCCGCGCGCTGCTGCCGGCTAGCTCGGGCGACCCCCACCGCCCGGTGTCGGGCACGGTGTTCAAGGTCGAGCGCGGCGAGGCCGGGGAGAAGATCGCGTACCTGCGGATGTTCAGCGGGACCGTGCGGACCAGGGAGCGCCTGACGCTCGCCAACGGGAGGCAGGCGAAGGTCACGGCCATCCGGGTGTACGACGGCGGGCGCGATACGCCGCGTGACTCGGTGAGCGCGGGCCAGATCGGCCGGGTCTGGGGCCTGAGCGACATTAAGGTCGGCGACGCGGTCGGTGACTTCCCGGCCGGGTCGGACCGGCGCTACTTCGCCCCGCCGACACTGGAGACGGTGGTCATCCCCGACCGGCCGGGCGACCGCGGCCTGATGCACGCCGCGCTGGCCCAGCTGGCCGAGCAGGATCCGCTCATCAACCTGAGGCAGGACGAGGAACGCCAGGAGACGCTACTGTCGCTCTACGGTGAGGTGCAGAAGGAGGTCATCGCGGAGACGCTGGCCGCCGACTTCGGGATAGCCGTCGGTTTCAGCGAGACCACCACGATCTGCATCGAGCGGCCGATCGGGCCGGGGTCCGCGGTCGAGCGAATGGACGACGGCCGCAACCCGTTCCGCGCGACGGTCGGCCTGCGCGTCGAGCCTGGCCCGGTGGGATCGGGCGTCGAGTTCCGGCTCGGGATCGAACTCGGCTCGCTCACGCTGGCGTTCATCAAGGCGGTAGAGACGACGGTGCACGAGACGCTCCGGCAAGGGCTGTACGGCTGGCAGGTCACCGACTGCGTCGTGACCCTGACCGAGTCAGGGTTCGTACCTCCCCCGCCTTATGGGTGGAGCAAGTGGTCAAGCTCGGCGAGCGACTTCCGCAACCTGACCCCGCTGGTGCTGATGACTGCCCTGCGGCACGCCAGGACCACGGTCTACGAGCCGGTGCATGGCTTCCGGATCGAGGCTCCGGCCGAGGCGCTCGGCCTGCTCGTCCCCGCCCTGGCCAGGGCCGGCGCCGTGCCGCGCACTCAATCCCTGACGGCAGAGTCCTGCGTGCTCGAGGGCGACGTTCCGGCCGCCAGGGTGCACGACCTGCACCAGCAACTGCCGGGTCTGACCGGTGGCGAAGGCGTCCTTGAGTCCGCCTTCGACCGCTACGAGGTGGCGAAAGATGGTGTGCCGACCCGACTTCGTTCCGATAAGAATCCGCTCAACCGGGAGGAGTACCTGCTGCAGCTCGCGGGCCGGACGGGAGCACGGCTCTAGCCCGCCGCGGGATGCAGCTTGGCCGCCGGGCTGTCGGCCGGGTGGAACACGCCGAGAACCCGCAAGGTTTCGTGACCCGTGTTTTCCAGGCAGTGCAGCAAGCCCGGCGGCAGGTGCAGGCAGGTGCCCGGGCCCAGCTCGCGGTCCGCGCCGCCCGTGTGGGCCACACCGGTGCCAGCCAGGACCAGGACCAGCTCGTCATAGGGGTGACTGTGCTCCGGGGCCCGGCCCGGCGGGATCTCGCCGACGAACTGCGTGGCCACAGGGCAGCCGTGACCCGGGCCGAAAAGGACGCGGAACTTGCGGTCTCCCGTCGTCTCCACCTCGCAGTCGCCCAGGTCGCGGCTGAGTGGCACATCCGACACGGCTGCCACCGCCGGGCCGACTGCGGCCGTGACCGCGGCTGGCAGCGAGACGACATCCAGCCGCAGCGCGTCGCCGGACTCCGCCGCCACCCGGTAGGTGACACCGGCCGGGATCCACAGGCCGCGATCGAGAGTGAGCCGTGGACCTTCCTCGCCGTCTAGGTCGAGCCGGGCCGAGCCGGCGATCACGAACCACAGCTCGCCGGCGGCCGAGGCCACGCCGTCGAACTCCTCGCCAGGGGGGACCTCGACGAGCCGGCGGACCAGCCCGGGCTGGCTGTCGCCCGACCCGGTGTCGGCCAGGACCGTGGCTCGAGCCCTCCGCGGCGTGTGGCGCGCCACCAGGCCCGCGAGCGCCTCGCAGAAGCTGTCGATTTCCTCGAGCGTGTTGTAGTGCGCCGGGCCGATGCGCAGCGCCTCGCCCCAGCCGATCCGGTCGTGCAGCCCGAGCGCGTAGTAGCTGCCGTGGCTCCACACCCCGAACCCGAGTTCCGCCAGCTCCTCGCTGAGCATCCCGGAGGAGATCCCGTCGAAGTTCACCAGGAACGTCGGCACCCTGCCCGCCATCGTCGGCAGGCCGTACAGCCGGGCCCCGGCGGGCAGGCCGGCCAGGATCCGCTCGCCAAGCTGCCGTTCCCATCCGGCCAGCCAGGCCATCCCGCCCAGGCTGTCCAGGTAGGCGAAGGTGGCCAGCAGGCCGCCGAGCAGCTCGTATGGCAGGGTGCCGGTCTCAAACCGGTGGCCGACCGGCTCCATCGCGACCGGGCGGGCCTTGTACGGGCGCCAGGATTCCAGCAGCTCCCGGCGGCCGTAGGCGATGCCCAGGTGCGGTCCGCAGAACTTGTAGGCCGAGCAGGTGACTAGGTCGGCGTCGATCGCGCGCACGTCCATCGGCTCGTGCGCGGCGTACTGGACCGCGTCTACCCAGGCCAGGGCCCCGGCCTGATGAGCCAGGTCGCTGACCGCGCGGGCATCCACGAGGGTCCCGGTCGAGTTGGCGGCCCAGGGGAACGCCACCACCTTGGTGCGCGGTCCGAGCTGTCGTTTCAGGTCGGACAGGTCGAGCGTGGTGTCGCCGTGCACATCGGCGTGACGGACCGTCAGCCTGAGGTCGCTGGCCAGGTCCAGCCAGGGGGCGTCGTTCGCGTCGTGGTCGAGCCGGGTGACGACGATCTCGTCGCCCGGGCTCAGCTCGCGGCCGAGCGTGCGGGACAGCGTGAAGTTGAGCGCGGTCATGTTCGCGCCGAAGATGATCTCGTCCGGGCTGCAGCCGAGGAAGCCGGCGGTTGCCGTCCTGGCCTCATGCACGAGCGCGTCCAGCCGCCGGCTGGTCGCGTACGGCGCGCCGGTGTTGCCGCTGGCCTCCAGGTACACCTGCGCCACCGCGGCAGCGACCTCATCCGGGGTCTGCGTTCCGCCGGGGGCGTCGAGATAGACGAACCCCTTGCTTAGCGAGCTGAACCGCCGGCGGGCGGCGGCGATGACTTCGGACTGGGCGGCGAGGTCGCTCATCTAGGCAAATTAGGTTGAGCGGATGGGATAGGTCAACTCGCCCGCTAGCTCTCCTGCGGCGGGGGTCGCATCCGGGTCAAGACGTCCGTGTCGTGACCCGGCGACATGCCACGGGGTCACGCCACGGCGCCGGTCAGGATCTGGGCGAGCGTGCTCAGGTTGATGTTGCCGCCCGAGACGATGCACACGACCTTGCCCGGCCCGGCTCGGCCGCCGAGGGCCGCGGCCGTGGCCAGCGCGCCGGCGCCCTCCGCGATCACCCTGGCTCGCTCGGCCAGGACGCGGATAGCCGCCGCCACTTCGTCGACGGGGATCGCGAGCGCCTGGTCGACGAGCGGTGAAACGCGCGGCCACATCGTGTCGAGTACGCGCCGGCTGCCCGCTCCGTCGACGAACGACGGGCGGAAGTCCACGACGTCCGCAGGTCCTCCCGCGCCGAACGCAGCCGCGAGCGCCGCGCCGCCCTCCGGCTCGGCGGTGACGATCCTGGTCTCCGGCCGCAGCGCCTTGATGGCGCTGGCTATCCCGCAGGTCAGCCCGCCGCCGCCGTAGGGGATGACCACCGCGTCGGGATCGGGCAAATCCTCGAGGATCTCCAGCCCGATGGTGCCGTTGCCGGCGATGACACCGGGGTCGGCTACCGGGTGCACGAAGAGGCCGTCGGCCTCGTCCGCTCGGCCGGTCACGATCGTGTTCCACCACTGGTCGTAGGGGACCTTGACCACGGTGCCGCCCAGCCGGGTGATCGCGGCCAGCTTCGTCTCGGGTGCGGTGTCGGGAACCAGGATCGTAGCCGGAAGGCCAAGTTCGCGCGCCGCCCACGCGACGCCCTGAGCCATGTTGCCCGCGCTCGCCGTCACCAGGCCGTCGGCTCGCTGCTCAGCCGTCGCGAGCAGGACCGCGTTGGTCGCGCCGCGGATCTTGAACGAGTTGACTGGTTGCAGGCACTCCAGTTTGAGATAGATCTCCGCGTCGGGGTGGTCGACCTGCAGCCGGATCAGCGGCGTGCGGGTGGCCGCGCCCGCGATCCGCTCGCGTGCGGCCTCAATCGCTGCCAGCGTCGTCATCGCATAGACCTCACTTCGGTTCCGGCCCGGCTGGAGTCGCCTGGATAAGCGCGCTCTCGATCGCCGACCGCTCTGCGGGCGTCAGCGGATTCTCGATCGCCTCGGCGACGGGAGCCAGATGGTCCGGGCGGCCCGGCCCTATCACGATCTGCGTGATGCGCTCGTCGGCGAGTAGCCAGGCCAGGGCCAGCCCGGACATCGACGTGCCGCGAGCGCGCGCGATCTCGCCCAGCTGCTCCAGCACGTCGAACGTCCCCGCGGTCAGGAGCTTCCGGTAGGGGCCAGGCCGCTGGGTCATCCGCGAGCTCGCCGGGAACGGCTCGCCGCGCCGGTACTTGCCCGTCAGCCAGCCGCCCGCCAGCGGGCTGAAGGCCTGGTAGGCGATCGCGCGCATACGGCACCGGTCCAGCAGATCCCGGCCGTCGCGCCGGTCAAGCAGGGAGTAGCTGTTCTGGACAGCCCGCGGCGATCCGGCGGCGAGCGCCGCCTCCACTTGGCCGGCGTCGAAATTGCTCACCCCGTAGTCGCCCACTAGCCCGGCCGCACGGGCCTGCTCGAAAGCGCCGAGTGTCTCGGCCAGCGGCACATCCGGGTCGAACTCGTGCGCGAGATACAGGTCGACGCGCGCGACGCCGAGCCGCTCCAGGCTGGAGCCGAGCTGACGGGCGATCCTTTCAGGGCGCAGGCCATGGTCGGCTCCGGCCGTCATCGGGTTGAACGTCTTGGTCGTGAGCCGCGGCCGCACTCCGCGCGCCGCGATCCACCGGCCGATCACCCGCTCGCTGCGGCCGCCGCCGTAGGCATCGGCCGTGTCGAAGTGCCGGATCCCGAGTGCCCAGGCCGCGTCCATGAGCTCCAGTGCCTGGTCGTCACTCAGCCCTTGGCCGAAGAACTCAGGCGCGGACCCGATGCCGCCGAAGCTGCCACAGCCGAGCGCAACCGGCGGCAGCGCCAGGGCCGACGGGTCAACTTGGCGTCGGCTCTTGAGAGCCTCGCTCGGGTGTCGGGGACTAGCCATCCGCGACATTAAACCAAGAGCCGTAGGGTCCGGGCATTCTCGCCTGCGGACCGTTCGCTCGCCGGGCTGACGGACTCAAGTGATCGGCAGGCGGCCGCGGCAATCCGCGCACTGCTCGAAGACCGACTGCAAGCCTTGCGCGCCAAGCACGCCCGCCGGTTCATCGCCGGATTCGACTCCTCGATCGTGAAGTTCGACCTCGCGCCG
>JASIBJ010000201.1 GCA_030045215.1 Streptosporangiaceae bacterium
TCCAGTCGGCCTGGCCCGCTTGCCGGCCCGAGCAAGCCACTGCTCGGCGCCAGTGCGCCGTTTCCTCGCCTGGCAGCATCGCCCGCCGGGCCGGCAGCACCGCCCGGCAGGTCGCCAGTACCGCGGGAAGGAAGGGCCAGGGCCCGCCCGCCAGCGGGGGGGTAGCCGTCGGCCTGCACCGGCCTCGTGTATGCGGACGGGCCAAACACCGCGGGCGTGCGTGCGTCGAGGTCCGGGGTCGCGGCCGCGGCCCAGGGCAGGTCGCTGTCTGGCTGAACGGCAGGCCCCCAGGGCGGGGTGCCGGAGACCACCGGCCGCCTGCTCACCTCTCGTGAGGCAAGCGCCGAGCCTGGCCTGATAACCACATCCGCGTCAGCCCACGGCGGCGCGGCCGGCGGAGCCCCGGTGATGCGGCTCGTGATCGGCCTGCCGCTGGCACGGCCCGCGGCTGGCTGGCGGCTCGCCATTGCAAACAGGCCCCTCCCCGAGACCGCCGTGGTCTTTGCCGCGTGGTCGGCCGGCAGCACCTGTCCGGTGATCGGCGCCTGGAGCGGAGCCGCGAAGTACTCAAGCATGCGATCAGCCTCGGTTCCGGCGTGCGGATACCTCGACTGGTAGTGACGACTCGTCCACTCGGCGGCGATTGCTTCTTGCTTACGGACCGTACGGCGTCGGCTGACCGCCGAGTACAGAGCGATCAGGAGCAGCAGCACGACCAGGAGCCCGGCCGATATGATCCCGTCCCGAAGCAAGGTGCTCGGCAGGCTCTTCGGGGCGGCGGCCGGGGCGGGCTGCGTGACCACGGGCAGCGCTCCGGTGCCGGCCAGGGCCCCGGCTGGCACCTCGGCCGCAGCCGCGGCCAGCGCGAGTTGCGCGTCCGCGGTCCCGTTGCCAGACCCAGCCGTCTTCCCGTGGAACCTCGTGCCGGAGATCAGCGCCTGTCGCACCTGTGCCGCGGACAGGCTGGGGTAGCTGGAGCGGATCAGGGCAGCCGTCCCCGCCACGATCGCGCTGGCCGCGCTGGTGCTGCTGAGCGTCTGGTAGCCGCCGTCGTTCGCGGCGGCGACGACGTTGACTCCGGCGGCGGTTATCGTGACGTAGCTCTGATGGCTGGTCCACGGGGCCTTGATGAACGCCTGATCGAAGGCGCCGACCGCGATGACGCCCCGGTAGGCGGCGGGGAAGTTGGGGGCATCCGATCCGCTGCCGTCATCGCCGGCGGGAGCCACGAGGACGACGTCGTGCGCGAGAGCGTAGCTGACGGCCGCCCGCTCCGCGGAACTGCCGCCGGCGGCCGCGGCTGCGCCGCCGCTGCCGAATGCGTTGGGCTGGCCTGGATCGATCGGCAGGTCGATGACGCTGGCGCCGTGGGCGACGGCGTACCGGATTCCTGCGGCGATGTCGCCCGGCAGCGCGGCCGCCACGGATGTCTGGGCCAACAGCGGGTCGCCACTGGGCAGGGTCACGGGAACTGAGAGGATCCTGGCTTGCGGCGCGACGCCGATGATGCCCGAGGCGTTGCGCGCGCCGTGCCCGTGACCGGCGATCAGGCTGGCCAGGGCGGTCCCGAGCTGACCGAAAAACTGGCCACTGGATGGCGCACCGCTGACCATGTCCGGGCCCGCGGTCACCGAGCCGGTTAGGTCCGCCTGGCTGGCGTCCACGCCGTCGCTCAGCACGGCCACGGTGACGCCCGAACCCTTGGTGGTTGTCCAGGCCTGCCGCACGTGCAGCTCAGACAGCCACCACTCGCCGTCGCGAACGCTGGCCCCGAGTGCAGGCGTGATTGTCATGGCGATCGTGCTGGCCGCTATGCCTGTCGCAATGAGTGCCATGACAGGGCGGCAAGACCTCAGTGGCACGCCAACTTGCCTTCCATGGGAGTACCGCACATTGTGTCATGTTCAAGCTATTTGCGTGCTATCTGCGCGAACTCAGTCAGCGCGGATGGGCCTTGGCTGGATGGGTCTGCGAGAGCCGGACATGAGCGCCAGGAGGCAGCCCTAGCTGCTGGGCCGCGTCTCCCGCGTTGATGGCCAGCGATATCAGCCCGGCGCTGTCGGTGAACGCGACTATCTCGCCGGGCGCGCCGGCGGCGAAGGTGTCCAGGTAGGGGACCGTCAATTGGCGCCTGCCGCATCGCACGACGACCGGCGAGCCGATGCCGATGCCGAGCAGCCCGGCATCGGCGGCGGGAATGGACAGCTGCACGTTCCCGAACCGGTCGACGGACATGACCTCGCCCTCGGCCTCGCCGTCCTGTACCCGGCTCGTCGGGGCCGGCAGCTCGACCAGGTCCCCGACGCCGATCTCGTCACCCGCCTCGGTGAGCGGCGTCCCGGCCGCCAGATGGGCCGCGACCGGCATGAAGATGTCCCGGCCATGGAAAGTTGCCGACACCGGGTGCAGCCAAAGCTCGCCGTTTGTCAGCTGCACGGCCTGCCGCGCGCCGCCCAGGGTCGCGATGGCCCACGACAGGAGTCCGTTGTCCGGCCCAACCAGGATGCTCTCCCCGGCCGCCACCGCGATCGCCCGCCGGACCGTCCCGACGCCGGGGTCGACCACGGCCACGTGAACCGCGGGAGGCAGGTAACCCACAGTCTGGGCGAGCACGGCCGCTCCCCGGCGGACATCACCCGGCGGTACCAAGTGGGTGATATCGATGACCTTCGTCGCAGGCGCTATCCGGGCGGCACCGCCGTGGCAAGCCGCGACGAACCCGTCCTCAAGCCCGTAGTCGGTCAGGAAGCTCATGTAGTTGTAGAAGGTCACGTCTGGTGAGCGTACGGCGGTATTGCCTCTGCGCATAGGGTCGCTCCGCCGCGCCACCCCTAGGATGAATGTCAGGCGCGGGTTGCCGGGAGGCTGGGTGGCGGCATTAACGGAGCGCGATATGCGCATCCTGGCCTTCGAGCGAAGCTGGTTTCGGCTGGCCGGCGCCAAGGAAAGGCAAATCCTGGAGGTATTCGGCGTGCCGGTCACCAGGTACTACCAGCTCCTCAATGAGCTCATTGACAGGCCCGAGGCAGCCGCGTTCGACCCCGCACTCGTGACCAGGCTGCGGCGCCAGCGCAGCCGTCGGCAGCGGATCAGGTCGGCGAGGGCGGACTGAGTCGTGGGAGAAAACGATCAAGACGGGAACTGGGTCTTCCCCGGCATACCTGCGCCGCGAACGGCGGTCGGCCGGGCGGGCCTCATTGCGCTGATCGAGCAGCCGGCGCGGGCGCTCATCGGGCTCGATTTCGATGGCACGCTGGCTCCTATCGTCGCCGACCCGGCCGCGGCCAGGGCACTTCCGGCGGCGACTGCGGTTCTCGCCCGCCTTGCCCCGCTGGCCGGGACGGTGGCCATCATCACCGGCAGGCCCGCGGCGGAGGCGGCCGAGTTCGCGGCGCTGCGGGCCGCACCCGGCGTGGTCGTGCTCGGCCACTACGGAAGCGAGCGGTGGGAGAACGGCAACCTGAGCAGCCCGGCGCCACCGCCGGGACTCGAGACCGCGCGCGCCGAACTACCCGGCGTGCTGGCCGGCGCCGGAGCGGACGCGGGGACGTTCGTTGAGCTCAAGCGCCAGGCGGTCGCCGTGCACACCAGGCGGGCAGCGGAGCCGGAGGCGGAGCTGGAACTGCTCAGGGTCCCGCTGACCCGGCTCGCCGACCGGACCGGGCTGGCCGTCGAGCCTGGCCGGCTGGTAATCGAGCTGCGCCCGCCCGGGTCGGACAAGGGCCTGGCCATCCGCGAGCTAGCGGAGCAGCGGTCGGCGGCGGCGATCATGTTCTGCGGCGATGACCTCGGCGACCGGCCCGCCTTCAGAGCGGTGCGGGAGTTGCGGGCCGAGGGGACTCCCGGCCTGGCGGTGTGCAGCGGATCGGCCGAGGTTCCCGAGCTAGCCACTGAGGCCGACCTCGTGGTCGAAGGCCCGGCCGGAGTCATCCGGCTGCTCACCGGCCTCGCGGACGCGTTCAGCGCAGGCCGCCGGGACGCACCTCCGGCTAGTCCCGGTCAGTGACGGCCCGCGGCTCGTTCCGTTCCATGCGCAGCTCGTCGTTAGTTCTCGTCCAGGGCGCGCAACTGGTCAGCGAACCAGCGAGCGGGCGGCCAGGTGCCGGCCGCGGCGGCCAGCACGGCACTGCGCCGTGACCGCTCCTGCTGGCTCATGCAC
>JASIBJ010000202.1 GCA_030045215.1 Streptosporangiaceae bacterium
GATAAGAAGCGTCAGGCGCGACACCGGATAGATCCTCCTTAGCGGCCCCAAGCGGGCCGTATTCCGCTACGCAGCTAGAAGTGTGCCACTCTAACCGGCGTAGAGCCAGATAGACCCATTTTCTAGTGCAACAGTGTGTCGCCGCTTGCCCCGGTGCCGTCAAGGCCTGATTGGCCACTGCCATCCAAATGTTACCGACCAGTACCGGATATAAAGAGTGAAAAGGGGAGTCTTATGGGGCGAGTTCCCGAGAGCGTGCCTGACCGCACAGTGCATATTGCGGGGAACGAGGGGGGGTCCGCAGCCGCAGTCCCCTCGTCGGTCAGCCAGATCCCGGCAATTCGAAGAGGACCAGGTCGGGGCTGTCCACGATGACGCGCGCGCCCGGCAGCCTGGCCTGGCCGGCGAGGTCCGCGCGCGGCGCGTGCAGCAGCGGGCCGGCATCGACCACGACGTACACGACCCCGGCGTCCAGCAGCCGGGAGGTGAGTGGCCCCGCGCTGGTGACGATCCGGTTCAGCCGGATCGAAGCGGGGCTCTCCTGGCTCAGCGTCTGCGAGCCGACCTGCAGGCCGTCGTTGGAGATCACCTCGCGCGCCAGCAGCTTGTTCCACGGGTCGTAGACCGCCTCGCCGTTGTTCCACGGGTACCGGCGGTAGGCGGCCCACGGCAGGACCAGCACGTTGCCGGGCCGCCGGTCACTGTCCATGATCGTCCTGGCTGCCATCCAGTCGGCGGGGTACTGCACCGGCCGGATCCGGCCCGCCAGGCCCCAGGCCATGCCGGGCAGGAGCAGCACCGGCGCGATCACGGCCAGCACCCCGATGACGGCCGTGGCGGGCTCGGTCCGCTGCCGCCCGGCCGGCGCTCCCCGACGGGGCCTGTCGCGGGGCTGTCCCCACGAGTCCGCACTGCGATGGAGTAGCCAGGCAAGCGCGGCCCCCAGGCCCACGGCCTCGGTCAGCGCGAGCGCGGCGACGAACTGCTGGCCATCGCGCAGGATCGCGAATCCGGGCGACACCGTCACGAGGTAGCGCAGCACCGCGCGGGTCGGCGAGGTGATGCCGATCGCCGCGACTGCGAGCCCGGCCAGTCCGGCCACGCCGATTCCCGGCCAGCCGCGCCGCCTGTCGTGTTCACCGGCGGGGACGACCCCCGGAAACCTCCCGCCGGCGAGCACGTAGCCGACCACGGCGCAGGCGACGACGACCAGCCAGAACACTGACACCGCACCCCCGTACCCGCGCGGGACCGTCTGGCCGTTCCAGATTCCGGAGAGCATCACCAGGCTGCCGAGACGGCCGAATGGGGTGTCGGCGCGGGCGGCGAACAGGTTTACCCCGGCCGGGTCGGTGTGCACGGGGACCACCAGCGAGGGAACCAGCCATGGCAGGCTCAGCAGCACCAGCACCACGACGACCGTGACCAGTCGCCGGCCGCGACCGCCAGCCGGGCCCGCGGTGGCCTGGTCACGGCGAGCGAGGGTGGCGGGGACCGCGGCCAGGCCGGTGACCGCCATGGCCGCGAAGCCGCCTATTGCGGCCGGGAGCATGACCAGGAGGAGCCGGATCGGCCTGATCCGGGCCGGACCCGTGACCAGTTCGCGCATGACCCACGGCAGCCCGGCATAGCCGAGCAGCAGGGCCCACTGCCCGATCAGCAGCCGCTCCGCCACGAACGGGTTCCAGGTGTAGAACACCCCGCAGGCCAGGCAGGCCAGCACGGGAGCCGGTCCGCCGGCCCGGTCACGCCATCCGGCCGCCAGCAGCGCGGCGGCCCCCGAGCAGGCCAGAACGAAGATGAGCAGCAGGACTATCTTCTGCACAAGATCGGCCGGCAGCAGGTGCGCGGCCACCGTAATAACCGCGTCGCTGGGCACCGCGCGAGCCGGTCCGCCGGTAAACCCGAGCAGCGCGGCCGAGAACGGGGGGTTCGGCACGAACACCATGTCGTAGCTCAGCAGGTAGCCGGGAGCCAGGCCGGGACCGAGCGCCAGCAGCCCAAGCCCGGCGCCCACCCATCCGGCAAGTCCGGTCGGCGTCGTCAGGCGGCGCAGTCCCGCCCGCAACCACCCACCGGCGGGCTGTCGCGTGTTCTGCCGGGCGGTTATCTGCTGGCGGGCCGGCGAAGGGCTGCCGGCCTCGCTCCGTGCTGTCATGGCGGGCCGGCGACCACCTGGCTGCCAGGCCCCGGCCGGGCCGGGGTACCGGTCACGGCCGCCGCCGATGCGCCCGGCGCGGCGGCGAAACGTGGCGCCGGGACACGGGCCGTCGCGCCTCGTGCTCGGCCCTGGCCAGCGCCTCGTCCGCCACGTGCGCGAACCCCTCGACCGCGGCCGACCAGTGCAACCGCTCGGCCCGCTCCCTGGCCACGGCTCCCATCGCGTTGGCGCGCTCGCGGTCCAAGGCCAGCGATGCCCACGCGGAAGCGAACTGGCCCTCGTTCTTGACCAGCAGGCCGGTCTGGCCGTTGACGACAGAATCGTGCAGGCCAGGCACGTCGAAACCGATGGCCGGGGTGCCACGAATCGCCGCCTCGGTGATCACTATTCCCCACCCCTCGATCAGCGCCGGATGCAGCAGCATCCAGGCCGAGCACAGCAGCCGGTGCTTCTCCTCCTCCGAGACCCGGCCGGTGAAGACCACGTCAGGCACGCCCATGGCCTCCAGGCGAGCGCGCTCCGGGCCGTCACCGGCGATCACCAGCGTGCCGCCGACAACCTGGCGGACTCGGCCCCACAGCTTAAGCAGCAAGTCGATGCGCTTGTACTCGGTCAGCCGGCCGAGCGCGAGGAAGAGCGGCTCGGTCGAGCGCGGAGTCAGCGGATCGGGCTGCACAACCCCGTTGCAGATCTGGCGGATGCGGCCGTCGGCAATCCCGATCTCCCTGAGCGCATCCGCGGTGGAGTTAGACACGGTCAGGACGAGATTATCCCGGTGCGCCCAGGGCATCACCCGGCTCTCGGCGAAGATGCCGCCGGCGGCGACCGGGCGCGGGAACATCATCCGCCACAGGTCCGTGTGAACGTGGTTGACCAGGCAGATCTGGGGCCGGCCTGACCACAGCGGTGTCAGGAACGGCATGCCGTTGCAGACCTCCACGACCAGGTCGCTGCTGCGCAGGTGCCGCCAGTAGGTCAGTGGCGCGCGCACGAACTGGCTGTAGGTGCCGCCGCTGCGCACCACGTTGTACGAGCGCTGCTCCGACGGCCCGCCGCAGAGCAGGCTGACCTGATCGCCGCGCTCGGTCATGCCCGCCGCGAGCCGGTCCACCAGGACCTCCGAACCGCCAGCCCGGCGGTTGGCGAGATCCCGCCAGGCTACGAACAGCAGCCGCCGCGGGCTCTCCTGAGCTCCGAGGTCCGGCTCCCCGAGCACCGTGGCCGGGTGGCCCGTCTCCTGCAGTCCAGTCCCGCCAAGTCCCGGCTCGGCCGCTACCACGTGCAGGCCGGATGCGCCGCTTTCCAGCGATTCCAGCGCTGCTGATGTGGATCGGGCCGCCGAGTCCTGACTCACGCCATCACGCTCCAGGTTGGGATGAAGTCAGACAGTAAGGTAGGCGCAGTACCAACGAGTAATGTGTACCGGACATTGACGTATCATCCTGGTAATTTCCTCGAAGTGGTAGTGGTCGTTCCGGCGCGGCGGGCGCCACCTGCCCGCCGACCCGGTCATCAGCGGGGATGACGGGCTGGCTTTTGTGACCGCGCCGGCAGGCACTCCAGGAAGGCGCGATAAGAGACGGCTATGAGCCTGCGATCGATGCTGGGGCGCCGGCCCGTCGGGCTCGGATCCGCTGAGCGCAATGCCACCAGGCCGACGGCCGTCCCTGGCTCACAGGGCCTAGCCAGGTCGATTCGCCTGTACCGGCTATTCCTGCTCGAGCAGACCGAGCCGGCCGTCTTTTACTCCGGCCTGGCCTCCGATTCGGCCGATCAGGTGGCCAGGCATATCGACCTGCCTGGCCGGACCGTGATCGACGTCGGTGGCGGTGCCGGGTATTTCACCGCCGCCTTCCGGGCTCGCGGCGCGAATTGTTATCTATTCGAGCCCGACGAGGCCGAGATGCTCAGCGCAGGCGAGCCCGCCGAGGGTGCGGTGCAGGCCGACGGGTACTGGCTGCCCGTGGCCGACGGAAGCGCCGATGCCTGCTTTTCATCCAACGTCCTTGAGCACGTGGCCGATCCGGTCGGGCTCATCGACGAGATGATCCGCGTAACCCGGCCCGGTGGCGTGATCTACCTCTCCTACACCAACTGGTACTCGCCGTGGGGCGGTCACGAGATGTCCCCGTGGCACCTGCTCGGCGCCGGCTATGCCGCCAGGCGCTTCGTGCGGCGCTACGGCCGGGAGCCGAAGCACTGCGTCGGCACCAACCTCTACCGGGTGCACATCGGCCCGGTCATGCGCATGATGCGGGCCCGCCGCGACGTCCAGATCGTGGACGCCAGGCCGCGCTATTACCCGAGGTGGTGCGCGTTCATCGTCCGGATTCCGGTGCTCAGGGAACTGGTCAGCTGGAATCTGCTGCTGATCTTGCGGCGGAAGACATGACGTCGGCTGGCCGAGATCGGCCTGGCAGGCCGCTCGGCCAGTTGCGGACATCCGCCCTCAGTCCGGCCGCCAGCGCGGTCGACCTGCCCCCGGCCATCACGCTCCCGCAGGTCAGGATCGCCAGGCCGGTCGCCCCGAAGCAGATTCCGCCGGGCAACATCCTGCGCGACCGCTGGTGGTTCCTGATCGTCTTCCTGGTCGCGCTCGCGACCTTGTGCAGTACGGACGCCGGGCGGATCTTCTACGACACCAAGCTCGGCGTGGATCTCGACGCGCAGGAATTTCTGGCCAGGCTCTGGTCACTGTGGAACCCGCTGGAGTGGCTCGGGAGCCTGCAGGATCAGTACGTCGGATACGCGATCCCGATGGCGCCGTTCTACCTGGCCGGCCAGCTAATGCACATTCCCGTCTGGCTGATCGAGCGGCTCTGGCTATCGCTGCTGATGACGGTCGGCTTCGCCGGCATGGTCAAGCTGGCCAGGGCCCTGAACATCGGCAGCGAGAGCTCCCGGCTGCTGGCCGGCGCGGTGTTTGCGTTGTGGCCGACCTTCACGATCCTCATCGGATCGACCTCCGCGACCGCGCTGCCCGGCCTGGTCGTGCCCTGGGCCGTGCTCCCCCTGGTCGCAGCGGTGCGGGGCCAGACCAGCGAAGGCCGGGCCGTGGCCCGGTCGGGCCTCGCCGTGGCCGCGATGAGTGGCGTCAATGCCGCCTGCACGCTGGTCGTGCTGGTGCTGCCGGCCCTGTACATCCTCACGCACACCAAGTCCAGGCAGCGCGTGAGGCTCAGCCTGAAATGGGGCGGGGCGGTGTGTGCCGCCACCGCATGGTGGGCGATCCCGCTGCTGCTGCAGGGTCGCTATGCCTTCAACTTCTTGCCCTATATCGAGCAGTCGGTGACGACCACCGGCACCCTGGCCGCGGCAGCGGTGCTGCGGGGCGCCGGGACGTGGACCGCCTACTTCAATCTGGGCGGAACCCCCTGGCTGTCGGCCGGGTGGGCGATGGTCACCTCGCCCATCGCCATCCTCGCCTCTGCCACCGTGGCCGCGGCCGGCCTGGCCGGGCTGGCCCGCCGCGACATGCCCGAGCGGCGCTGGTTGTGCATCTGCGTCGGCCTCGTCGCGACAGCCGCGATGGCCGGGTATTACGGCCCGCTCGGCGGACCCTGGCACGCCACCGTCGACAACCTGCTTAACGGGACGCTGGCGCCGTTCCGGAGCATGTACAAGATCGAGCCGGTGATCGCGGTAGCGCTCGCGCTCGGCATCGCTCATCTCATGGAATGGTGCTGGCGGCAAAGCCTGCCGCTGCGCGGCACGCGGCTCGCGGTCAACGCCGCCTTCGCCCCGGTGGTCGTCCTGACCCTGGCCGGACTGGCGTGGCCCCAGCTGACGGGCCAGGTCCTGCAGGCGGGGACGTATACCAGCGTGCCGAAGTACCTGTACCAGACCGCCGCTTACCTCGCCGCGCACTCGCCACGGAACACCGCGCTCGTGGTCCCGGCTGATCCGCACGGCCAGTACACCTGGGGCGAGACGATCGACGACCCGCTGGAGCCGCTGGCATCCTCGCCCTGGGCCGAGCGCGGCCTGGTCCCCTACAGCGGCGCGGGCTCGCAGATCGTGCTCGACACCGCCGAGCAGGCGGTCGAGTCCGGCCAGGACGTGCCCGGTCTGGCGGCCTACCTGGCCAGGGCCGGGATCAGGTATGTCGTGGTACGCAATGACGTCTCCCCCGCGATCAGCGGCTCTACGCCGCCGCAGGTCGTCAACGAGACTCTCGCGCTGTCTGGTTTCCGGCAGGTCGCCTCGTTCGGCCCGCAGGTCGCGGCCGCGCCCGGCTACCCGAACCTGGCCGGAGTCACTCCGGGGTTCGCGCCGAGCTACCCGTCCGTTCAGATCTTCGAGGCTGCCGAAAGCTCGCTGCGGCCAACGAGCCCGGTGCAGGCCCTGCCGGTCAGCGATACGGTCCTGGTCAACGGCGGCCCGGACTCCCTGCTGCAACTCGACGCACAGGGGATCCTCGGCGACCAGCCGACGGAGATCGCCGGCCAGGTCACGACGAGTACCCCCGCGCTCTGGGCGGTGACCGACGGACAGCGGCGTGCCGACAACGACTTTGGCTCGACCGACGACAACCAGTCGTATACCTATACCGCGACGCAGGACAATCCGGTCGACGACCCCCTGGGCGGGGCGGGCGGTCCGCCCAGGCAACTGCTCCCGGTCCCGGCCGCCGGCCACCAGACGGTGGCCGTCCTCGCCGGCGCCGCCAGCGTCACCGCGTCCTCTGCCGGCATCTGGGACAGCGAGGCGCCTCAGTACAGCCCGGTTAACGCATTCGACGGCAACCCCGCCACCGCCTGGGCGGAGAGTGACCCGTACTCTCCGGTCGGCCAGTGGATCCAGGTCAACTTCGATCACACGCTCAGCTTGCCGCCGAGCGTCGGCGTCCAGCTGCTTGACGACTCGGGCCGCAGAGAGATCGCCAGCGAGCTGCGGGTCACGACCCAGGCGGGGAGTGCCATCAGCCAAACCACGGCGACAGGCGGCATCCAGCAGCTGCGGGTGCCACCGGGCGCGACTCGCTGGCTGCGCATCACCATCATGGGCGCGAGCCGGGTGGTCTTCGGCGGCCCCGGAGCCGGCATCGCCGACGTGCTCATCCCCGGAGTGCAAGTGACCAGCTACCTGCAGCCGGCCGAGGACACCGCTGCCGGCGCTGACGCGCCCGCGATCGCGTACTCCTTCGCCCAGCAGGTCGCCTCGCCCTACGGCCAGGACAGCGCGGACAGCGTCACCGTTACCCGTCAGCTAGACCGGACGTTCGTCACCCCGGCCGCCAGCTCCCTGACCGCCCAGCTGACCGCGATCCCGGAGGCGGGGCCGGCCCTCGCCGCCCTGCTGACCAGGCTGACGCCGGCCACCGCGTCCTCGTTCTCGGTTGTCGCCACCTCCACCTTCAACTCGCTACCGGAACTCGGACCCGAGAGCATGTACGGGCCCGGCTCGCGACTGCCCTGGATCTCTAGTCCGGCGGACCGGCATCCCGAGCTCGAATACAGCTGGCGGGGCACCCGGGTGATCGGGAAGATCGTGCTCAGGGGCGCCTTCGGCGTGGCCTCGCTGCCGACCAGCGTACGTATCGGCGGGCAGAAGGGCTTCCGGCTGGAAAAGGTCGGCCTGGGCGGCATCGTGACCATCAGCCCGCCCCTGCGCACCGACAAGCTGTCCCTGAGCTTCCCGGCGACGTCACCGAGCGCGGGGAACGCCACCGCCGGGAACCCGGCCGCCGGCCAGCCGTCGCGGCTGCCGGTCGGCCTGGCCGAAGTCACGATTCCCGGCCTGGCCGGCTTGCATGCGGCCGTCCCGCAGCCGACAGCGCCGTTCCGCCTCGGCTGCGGCCAGGGCCCCTCGGTGTCGGTCGGCGGGGACACCTACCAGACCTCGGTCACCGGAACAATCGGGAACCTGCTCCAGCTCACCCCGGTTCAGCTGCACCTGTGCTCGCCGGGCGGAACGCTCGCGCTGACCGCCGGCCGGCAGTGGCTGAGCACCGGAGCGTCGGCGGACTTCACTGTCACCAGCGTGAGCCTGACCGGCGGGCCTGTCGCTGCCGACGCCCAGGCGAGCACAGTCAGCGCCCCGCCCCGTAGCCTGACCATCTTGTCGTGGGGCGCCGACAACCGGGCGCTGCGGATCGGGCCGGGGGTCGCCTCCTACGTCGAGATCCACGAGGCTGCCGACGCCGGCTGGAGTGCCACCCTCGACGGCCGGCCACTGCGGCCGGCCACGCTGGACGGTTGGCAGCAAGCCTTCATCGTGCCTGCGGGCCGGGGCGGCACGATCAGGCTCACCTTCCGCCCGGCGATCGTCTACCATGTCGGGCTGATCATTTCCGCGGTGCTCCTGCTGCTCCTGGTCGCGCTTTCGATCAGAGCGTGGCGCCGCCCGCAGACGGCCGAGCCGCCTGCCGAACCGGCCCGGGCACTCCGGCGCCTGCCCGGCCCGAGCCATCTCGCCCTGGCGCACCTGGTCCGGCCGGCGCTGATCATCCGCCGTACGGCTGACGGCATGTTCCGGCCGGCCCACCCCGTGCACACCGGCAAGCACAGGCAGCCGCCGCCACCGCGCGTGCGGCCGACTCCGGCAGCGATGCTGCGGGGGCTGGCACTCGCGCTCCCGCTGACGATCGCCATCGCCGTGGCCGGCGGGGCCGTGGCCTTCGCGGTCCCGGTCCTGGCGGTCCTCGGTACGTGGCGGCCGAAGTGGCTGCCGGCCATCGCCGGCGGCGCGATGCTGGCCGTAGGCCTGATGGTGGCGACGTCGAAGGATCCCACCTCGCTCGGCGGCGGGCCGTTCACCGCCGGGACGCAGCTCCTGGCGCTCATCGCACTGACCGCTGCCCTGATGCCGGCCATGACCCGTCCCGATCCGACCTAGGCGATACAGGAGGTACTCGTGGCACTAGAGGAGCCCCTGCTCAAGATCCTCGTCTGCCCGGTCGACAAGGGCAGCCTGCTCTACTTCCCCGACGAGCGAGCTCTCTATAACCCGCGCCTTCGCCGCCGGTACCGCATCAGCAACAACGTGCCGATGATGCTCGCCCAGCAAGCCGAGACCGTTTCCGACGACGAGCACTCGCGCCTGCTTAGCCGCGCTCGCGCGGGCGCGGCGGTCCAGACCAGAAGCTGAGTAGCGGCGTCAGGCTTCGTGAGCTGCCGGCAGATGCTGGACGTCGGCGGCGGTCAGAGACTCCTCGTAGGCCCCGGCGTCGAGCCCGTCGTCCGCGGTCCAGGCCACCCCGAGAGCGACCGCGTGCCGCAGAATGTCAGGCCACGACCAGGCCAGCGCGATGCCAGGCACGAAACCAGCCACGACCGCGTCGCGGAACGTCTCATCCGCCTGGGCCGCCGACTCGAAGGCGGACTCCGCCAGCCCGGCCCGCCACTCGCCGCTAGCGGTCAGGACCCGCACGCCGCGGCCGGTCAGCAGCGCGAGGGGAAGCGGCAGGCCGTGCAGTGCGTCCACCGCATCGGGCTCCCGAACAGCGGCGACCTCGGGCACCACAAGCGCCGGCTGGCGCGCAGCCCCGTGCGCCAGCGCACTGCCGCTGGCATCCAGGATTACCGGGACTCCGGCCTCCGCCGCGTAGGCGGTAAAGGAGCCGTAGATCTCGGCCGGGAGGCCGTCCGGCAGGCTGCCGCACAGGACGACCGCGGTCGCTCCGGTCAGCAACTCCCGGTAGTTAGCGGCGAGCCGGCCAAGCTCCTCGGTCGTGATATACGGCCCGGGCTCGGCAAAGCTGGTTACCTGACCGTCGGTCTCATCGGCAACGGCCACTACCCGCCGCGACTCGGCGGCAATCCGGGTGAACTGCGTGGCTATGCCGGCCCGGGCCAACTCGGTTCTGATCAGCTCCCCGGCAAAGCCCCCCGCCAGCCCGCCAGCCACCACATCGTGCCCGAATGTGTGCAGCACCCTCGCGACCGCCAGGCCCCGGCCGACGGCCAGGTACCTGACTCGCCTGACCTGGTTGGTCTGGCCCTTGGCCATCGCGCCGGTCGCGTACTCCACCCGCAGGACCGGGTTGAGGGTGACGGTGACGATCACCCAGCGATCTCCGCGGCCAGCAGGGCCCCGAGCTCCCAGCAGGCCTCCAGGTCGGCCTTGGACGGCGGGCCGGTGACACAGACCGGCGGTCGTACCTGCCGCCAGCCCAGGCCGGTGGTGATCGACTCGACCGCGCGGACGGCACCGCCGGTGTCGCTGGCTCCGTGCACGTAAAGACCAAAAGGCCTTCTGCTGGTTGCCTCCAGGCACGGGTAGTAGATGCCGTCGAAGAAGTGCTTGAGCGCCCCGGACATGTAGCCGATATTGGCCGGGGTACCGAGCAGGTATCCGTCGCTCGTCAGCACGTCCGCCGCTGCCGCCGTGAGGGCTGGCCTGACGATGACATCGACGTTCTCGATCTCATCGGTCCTGGCCCCGCTGGCAGCGGCCTCGAACATGGCGTGCAGCGCCGGGGACGGCGTGTGATGGATGATCAGCAGCGTCGGCATCAGCGCCGAGCTTAGACGACCTGGCGGCCGCGGCGGCGCGCCCGGCTGAGGCACGGGGGTTGCGCGCTCCGGGTGCACGACGCGGGATCGGCTCCGGCCCCGCCAACCGCACCTCCCGCCTCGGTTACGGTTTCAGGATGAAGTCAGCGGCGACCGCCACAGTGCTCGACTGCTGCGGCGTGCTCGCATTCGTGATCATCGGCCGGCACACCCACCATGACGGGGACAGCCTGGCCGGAATCTGGCACACCGCCTGGCCGTTCCTACTGGGCCTCGCGCTCGGCTTGATCGCGACGAGGGCCTGGCGCCGGCCCTTGGGACTCGTGCCTGCGGGTCTAGGCGCCTGGCTCGGCGCGGCGGTGGCCGGGATGGGGATTCGCGTGCTCGCCGGGCAGGGCACCGCGGCCGCCTTCATCGTCGTCACGCTGGCGTTCCTCGCGCTGTTCCTGCTCGGCTGGCGGGTGGCGGCGCGTGCGGTCGCGACCGTGCGCGGCGACCCTGGCTGACGCCTGTTACGTCTGGGAACGAGGAGACACCGC
>JASIBJ010000203.1 GCA_030045215.1 Streptosporangiaceae bacterium
ACCTCGAAGGTGAGGTCACCCACGGCCGGGAAGTGCCTGGGGATCACGCCCACGTAGTCGGTCTGGTTGGCGAACAGCCAGATCGACAGCCCGATCGAGATCGCCATGGCGGCAAATCCCGCCCACGGATTGTGCTTGCGGTCGAACAGGAACCCGTCGACCCGCTTGCCGCGGCGCAGGAACTGATCGGCGAAGAAAACGCCCAGCCACGGGCCGACCCAGTAGGCGATGACCAGCAGGAAGTTGTCGTACTTCGTGCCGGCGTCACTAAGCCCGGACAGGGCCAGGAAGAAGCCGGCGATCCCGAACACGATCGCGACGATCGCCCGGCGCAGCGTCAGCGGCAACCTGATGCCGAGCGCCAGGAACGACATCGATCCCGAGTACACGTTGAGAGCATTGGCGCAGACGGCGCCAAGCGCAATTGCCAGGAGCGTGACGTCGCTGGACCAGGCCGGCAGGTGGCTGACGAAGCCCGCGGTCGGGTTGGCGCCGTACTTCGTGCTGCTGGTGATCGTCGCGGCGGCCGCGCCGACGACCTCGAGCGCCACGCAGGAGATGAAGACGCCCAGGCCCGCCCACAGGCCGGTGGCCGTCCTGTTGGTGTCCTTGGGCAGGTAGCGGGTGTAGTCGCTGGCGTACGGGTTCCAGCCCGCCGCGTAGCCGAAGGCAGCCCCGAAGGTGATCAGCCAGCCGCCGGAGAACGGCGCGATGTGGGCACCGGGGTGGGATTTGCCCACGATGAAGACTGCGGCGATGAGGAAGACCACGACCAGGAACGGGAAGGCCCATCGCTCGAACGCGTGCACCAGGTTGTGGCCGAAGAACGCCACCGCGAGCTGAACGCCCACGATGATCAGCAGGCAGACCTTGGTATTCCAGCCAAGCAGCGCATTCAGCGCGAAGGCACCACTGACGCTGTTGACCGCGAACCAGCCGACGCCCGCGACCAGCGCGTTGATGCCGGCGGGCAGGACGTTGCCGAGCCACCCGAAGCCGATCCTGGACAGCACCATCTGCGGAACGCCGAACAGCGGGCCGCGGGCGGCAAGCGCGCCCATGGTCAGCGATCCGAGCGCCGTCCCCAGCACGATCGCCAGCGTGGCCATCCAGAATGACTGGCCGAAGAACCACACGCCGATGACGCCGACGAAGATCGTCGCGAACTCCATGTTCGGCGAAACCCACGTCCAGAACTGCTGGAGGGGCTTGCCATGGCGCTCGGAGAGCGGGATGTACTCGGCACCGCCCGGCTCGATCGTCGCCAGCCTCGCACCGTACGTGCCCTCGCGCACGTCGGCTTCGATCACCGAGGCTTTGCGTTCAGCTACGGTCTGGGTCACTTGCTGTACACCCTTCGGGTCGGTGCGGGCGGCTTCGACATGGCTTTGCCGCGGCCAGGCGGATAGTGGTCGATGGTCGCTGGTCAATCGATGGTCGTACTCAGCCGCCCGCTCGCATACCGGATGATCCGGACATCAGATCGGTCGCTGCGACTCGGGCTACAAACGTTTTCAACATGAATGCGGGCCGAGTCGATTCCTCAGCGTGTCCGCAGGGTGACGAAAACCACATCGATCCGCCCGAGCGCGCAAGTCCCGACCGGGCTGGTGACGTGCCGGCCGCGGCCAGTTACGCTCACAACTACGAGGAGGCGCCGGAACCCGGTCAGGCGAAGCTGGAGCTCAGCGGTGAGCGGCAACAAACCCTTGTGGGCCAGGCCCGCCTGCGACCCTGAGCTGCCGGAGAGCCTGCGACTGCTGGTCCTCGAGCCGCAGCGGGTCATCCGGGCTCGGCGCTGGCGGCTTGATCGCGAACTCGCCCGCCAGGCCGATCGGGTGGTCTGCCCGCATCAGCTCGACCAGGAGAGCCGTCGGCTCCTGGCCCGGGCTCAGACCGCGATCGAGACAATCCTGGCCTCCGACGTCCGCGCCGCGGGCCTGCTGGCGGCGGACGAGCCGACCCTGCGCCGTCACGAATGGGATATCGCCTGCGTGGCCCTCAGCCTGACCGAGGTGCGGGCGCTGCCCACCCCCGAGGGCCGGGTCGGGGCGATGACCGCGGCGGTCGCGGACGCGCAGCGCCGGGCGCTCCGGCTGGCCGAGCAGTCGGCCGCCGACCGGGTGGGCGCCCTCGAACGGTATGCCCACGAGGTCGCCACGGCCGATATCGCGCACAACGACTGGCATGTGGCGCTGCGCCTGGCCGGGCTCAACGACCGGTACCTGGAACTCGTCGCCAGGACCGCGGCCGACGAACTCGCCATGGTCGAACTCGGCGAGCTTACTGGCCAGGCCGAGATCACGGTGCAGGTGCTGAAGGACAGCCTGCGGGACGCGAGCGTGGCCGGGCAGGCCCTGGGCCTGCCGTCGGCCGAGGCCAGCTGAGTTCGGCCGTCTGCCCCGACTCGTGCCGAGTCCGCGCGCCCGCGACCATGCCCATCGTCAGGCCGGTCGCGGACGCAGAGCCGTCACCTGACCGTGCAGACCGCGCCCGTATCGGCACCCGACACCAGCGCCGCGTACTTCGCCAGCGCGCCCTCGGTGTAGTTCGGCTCGGGCCGCTTCCAGCCGGCCTTGCGCAGGTCAAGCTCGGCC
>JASIBJ010000204.1 GCA_030045215.1 Streptosporangiaceae bacterium
ACGATCCCGGCCTCCACCAGATCGGCGGTAAGGCGCTGACGCGCGACCGCGACGCTTGCGGGCGCATATGGAAGGAGCACGGTACCCGTCGCCCTCACCCCCCTCCGCAACCGCCCCGATGCCCGCGACGCCACAGTGGAAGTACCGCTGCGTGCGGGATGCCCGGCGGCGCGTTACCGGAAACCGGGCACCCGCATCTGAGGTCCCTGCTCACCGGCGACCAGCCGGCGGAGGCAGCGACCGGTCACTAATCGTGATCGGCTGACCCGGTGAGCAGGCCCTCGGCCACAAGACCCCGCACGAGACCGCGAAGCCCCGCCGACAGGCCCGCCCGCTCGTCGTCAGACAGGGCGGCCAGGATCCGCGCCTGGCGGGAATGCCAGGCGCCCAGGACCCGCGCTGCGATGACCGCGCCCTCAGGCGTCAGGTACAGCCTGACGTAGCGCTGGTTAAGCTCGTCCCGCCCGCGCCGCACCCAGCCCTTCCGCTCCAGCCCGGCGGCGAGCCTGCTGACCGTGCTCTTCTCGAGCCCGAGCAAGCCGGCCAGCTCGCCTTGCGCGATGCCGCGGGCGGACATCAGCTCAATGAGCGCGCGTGCCTCCGATCCCGATACCGAGGGCAGCTTGGCGTCGTGAGCCAACGTCAGACCCGGCCCGCCGGGATCGGCGTGGCTGGCTCCGGCATCGTCTCGTGCCGCATACGCTGACGATGAACTGCCGGTCAGCACCGCCGGGACGGGATGGACGGCACCGTCATCGGGTCTCGCGGCCGCGAAAGCAGGGGATACCGCACGTAGCAGCTGGGTTAGGAGCTGCTCAAGCTGGGTGTCGTCAGGCACGCTGTTGGCCACAGCAACAGTTGTACCTCACAACTGTCGTGGTGGTACAGTCGCCGCGTGAAAGGTGCCCGGCATAGCTCGTTCTCCGTCAGGAGCACAGGTTGAGCGACCTGAAGCCCAGGCTGGGTGCCAAGGCCAGGCGAGATCCGGACTCGGGCAGGCTGGCCGCGCCCGGCCAGCTTCTCGGCGGCGACGTTGGCATCGCCGACCTCGATGCCGACGCTCCTGTGCTATCGGAGTACGCGCTGCGGCACGGGCTGCTGCCGAGCGCTCAGCGCCCGCCCGCGTTCAGCTACATCCGGCAGCTATGGATGCGGCGCCATTTCATCATCGCGTTCGCAACGGCTCGCAACATCGCCATGTACACCGAGGCCAAACTTGGCCAGATCTGGCAGGTGCTCACGCCGCTGCTGAACGTCGGGGTCTACTGGCTGATCTTCGGCGTCCTGCTCGATACCAGCAGGGGCGTTGATGACTACCTCTCGTTCTTGGTCGTCGGTGTCTTCGTCTTCAACTTCACGCAGCGCGCCTTCCTGTCGAGCTCGAAGGTCATCACCGAGAGCCTGCCGCTGATCCGAGCGCTCCAGTTCCCGCGGGCCGCGCTGCCGCTCGCCTACGTGATCATCGAGCTGGAGCAGCTGCTGATCTCGATGGTGGTGCTGGTCGTCATCATCTTGTTCCGCGGCGAGCCGGTGACCTGGTACTGGCTGCTGGTCATTCCCGCGCTGCTGCTGCAGTCGATCTTCAATGTCGGGGCCGGGCTGTTTGTGGCGCGGGTGGGCTCGCAGCTCAACGACTTCAGCCAGTTGCTGCCGTTCCTCCTGCGCACGTGGATGTATTTGTCGCTCGTCCTGTTCAGCATCGCCACGCTGGCCAGGACGCATTTCGGCGAGCGGCACCCAGGGGTCATAGCGCTGCTCCAGCTCAACCCGGCCGCCTTGTACATCACGCTGATGCGCTACGCGCTGCTCAAGACTGCGCGCGAGAGCATGCCGGGCGCCGCCCGTTACAACCAGGCCCTGTGTAACAAGTGGCCAGGCACGACCAACGCGGAGCATCTCCTGAGCGCGCACTGCGCGGCGATCATCAGCACCGCTGAGACCTGGTACTACGCCGCCGGCTGGTCGATCTTTGCGCTCGTGGTCGGCTTCGTGTACTTCTGGTGGGCTGAGACGAGGTACGGCCGTGGCTGATCCGATGGTGGTCGTCGACGACCTGCACGTCGTCTACCGGGTCTACGGCGGTGGCGGCGACAAGGGCACGGCAGCGACCGTGCTGCTCAGGCTGCTGGGCCGCAAGACCCGGGCGTCGATCCGGGAGGTGCACGCGATCCGCGGCATGTCCTTCGTCGCCTATCGCGGGGACGCGATCGGCATCATCGGCAGGAACGGGTCGGGCAAGTCGACCCTGCTGCGCGCGATCGCCGGCCTGCTTCCGCCCGAGCTGGGAAACGTCTACACGGCCAGCCAGGCGTCGCTACTCGGCGTCAACGCCGCGCTGATGGACGACCTTACCGGCGAGCGCAATGTCATCCTCGGCTGCCTGGCCATGGGTATGACCAAGCAGGAGACCAAGCGCCGCTACCCCGAGATCGTCGAGTTCTCGGGCGTGGGAGATTTCATCGACCTGCCGATGAAGACGTACTCCTCAGGCATGGGCTCGCGCCTTCGGTTCGCCATTGCGGCCGCCAAGCGCCAGGAGATCCTGCTCATCGACGAGGCGCTCGCCACCGGGGACGCGGAGTTTCTGGTCAAGAGCCACAACCGGATCAACGAACTGCGCGCCCAGGCCGGCACGGTCTTCCTCGTGGCGCACAACCTGGAAGAGATCGAGCTGACCTGCAACCGGGTGATCTGGATGGAGCGGGGCCAGATCGTCAAACAGGGCGAGGATGTCATCAGCCTGGTCGACGAGTACATCGCCGCCTCGGGCGGAGCGCAGGTGCTCCGCGATCCCGTGACCCGGCGCCGCATCAAGACGGCAACGGTGGACTCGGGGAGCTATTTCTAACCCCACCGATCGTCGCGGCCCGGGCGTTCGGCGGCACGGGCGAAAACGGCTGGACGCCGCTATCCGGTGTCCAGCGGAAATGGCAATAGTCAAGGTCTCGATGGCTCGCTGGCCGGACGCGGCCGCGGCAGCACGGGGATCGCCGGGCCAGTGCCTGGTCTGCCGAGGCTGCCGAGCCCCTGCAGAGTCAGCCGCATGGTCGTGCCTCCCGTCGGGCCGTCGTCGGCTTCGATCTCCCCGCCCTGCGCCCTGGCCAGCTGGCGGACGATGTACAGCCCCAGGCCGATGCCGCCGAAACGGCGCCGGTCGCCGCCATCGGCCTGCATGAACCGCTCGAACACGCGCTCGCGGTCCTCGGGACGGATGCCGACACCCTGGTCCTCGACCGTAACCACGACCTGGTCGCCTTCCGCGCGGGCCCGGATCGTGACGGCGCCGCCTTCGGGCGAGTACTTGAAGGCGTTCTCCAGCAGCTGCCCGACGATGATGTCGGTTGCCATCGGATCACCGTGCGCTTGCGGCAGGTCGTCGGATACCTCGATCGCCAGCGTGTGCAGGTCGGACAGCGGCCGAAACGCGATGGCGGCCCCTTTCAGCAGGCTGGCGAGGTCAAACGGCCCGTTGGTCACCGGAAGCTGGTCGGCTCCGGCGCGGGAGCCGAGCAAGAGCTGCTCGACCAGCCTGGCCAGGGAGCCCGCGCGCTCTGCGATCGTCTGGACTGCTGATCTGCGGTCATCGTCGGCAAGCTTGTCCCAGCGATTGGCGAGCGTGCTCGCGAACCCCTGCACGACCGTGATGGGGGTCCGCAGTTCATGGCTCGTGGTCGCCAGGAACAGGTCCTTGGCCTCCTCCAGCTCCTTGGCCGCCGTGATGTCGCGGAAGTCGAGTACCTTCTCGTCCCGCCCGTCAAGCCCGGTGCAGAGCAGGTCGATCCAGCGGCCGTTGTCCAGCTTGTGGGTCAGTTTGGCTCCCGGCTCGGGCAACGGGAACGGCGGGAGGCGGCCGGCGGCCAGTTCTGGCGGCACGCCCGTGAGCCGGTGAGCGGCCGGATTCCACTGGCGCACTAGCCCATCGGCGTCCAGGACCGCGATCCCGTCAGCACTCGCGTCGATCACCGCGCGCTCGTGCGCACGCTGCCTGACCACCTCCTCGAACGCCGTGACGTTGGACAGGGCGACGCTCGCGTGCCCGGCGAGCAACTCAAGCAGCTCAAGCTCGACGTGGCCCACCCTCCGCCCGCTGTAGAGGGCGTACAGCGCTCCGTAGGGCCGGCCGGCAACATGCGAGAGGCTGAGCGTGATGGTGTGCAGGCCGGGCAGGGCGGCCCAGATCAGGTCGTCGAATCCCCCCGAGTCGCTCGTGGCCATCAGCACGGTCTTGCCCGAGCGCATGAGCCGGCCGACCATGCTGCTCTGCAAGTCGGCGGTCCGGCCGCGCAGCTCCGCGGGTAGTCCGTCCAGGCTGACCAGCCGCAACTTGTCGTTCTCGATGATCACGAAGCCGCCCGCGTCTGCTCTGGTCAGCTCGCGCAGGCTGGCGGCGATGCGGTCGAGGACTGCTTCCAGTTCGAGCTGCGCGTTCATGTCTGCGACCACGTCGCCAAGCCGCCGCACCACCCTGGCCCGCTCGGCCATGTAGTGGCGGACCGCCTCGTCGTCGCCGCTGCGGTGGCAGACAAAGACCCAGCCCGCCAGATCGCCGGTGCCATCCAGCATGCGGCTGGCATCGATTCGCAGGTCAAGTACCGCGCCGTCCTTGCGCAGCCGCCGGGTGGCGAACGACACCTGGCCGCCGCTGGCCACGCGCTCAAGGACAGCGTTGTGCTCGGCCCGCAATTCCTCGGGCACGAAGGGCGGCGCGAGGCCGACTACCTCGCTCGCGCTCCAGCCGAACAGCCGCTCAGCAGCCGGATTCCACAGCGTGACGGTCCGGTCGGCTCCCAGCGCGAGGATTGCGTCAGCAGCGCACTCGATGACCGCACGGGCCGTACCGTCAATCCGGTCGCGGTCACGCTGCGCAACTGAGAGCCTCCACCCCACTGGCCCATGGTCCCATCACCAGGCGATGTGCGATCACAGAAGGCGCAAAGCCGACGGTAGCCTAGGGACCCAGTGGTCGCGTACTGTGCCAGAACGCCGACAGCAGCGCGGCCCGCCATTCGGCTTGGCACGGCCGGAACCGGCAGGAGAGAGTGCACGTCCAATGGCCATGAAGCCACAACTTCGCCCGGCACAGCCTCGGTTCCAGAAGGTTCTGGCCTGCGGCCTGCTGTCCGCGTGCGGGGTGCTCGCTGCCGCCTGCGGTAGCACCGCTGCACCAGGAAGCGCCTCGCCCTCGGGCAGCACGCATTCACCGGCAACTACAACCGCGGCCGCCAAGGCGTCGCTCACGATTGTCACGACCGCTCCGGGACGCGTCCACCGCTGGACCTTGCGGTGCGACCCGGCGGGCGGAACCGAGCCGGATCCCGCCGCCGCTTGCAGCCAGCTGATCGCGCACAAGACGATCTTGCAGCCCTCGAATGTCAGGGTCATGTGCCCGATGATCATGGCCAACGCGGCCAGCTATCTCGTCTACGGCACGTGGTTTGGCAGGCCGGTACACGAGTCTATTGTCGACGGCGGCTGTGACCTGAGCCGCTGGAGCCAGCTGCACCAGATTTTCAACTAGCGGGGCGGCCTACTTCAGGAGCCGAGACATCCGCCGATCTGCGAGCGGCTTGCCACCGGTCTGGCAGGTGGGGCAGTACTGCAGGGTCGAGTCGGCAAACGAGACCTCGCGGACCGTGTCACCGCACACCGGGCACACTTCGCCGGTCCGGCCGTGCACGCGCAGGCCCGCCTTCTTTTCCTTCTTCAGGTCACTGGCGGCCAGGCCGTCGGAGCGGCCAATCGCCTCGCGCAGGGTGCCGACGATCACGGCGTGCAGCGCCTCCACCTCGTCGGCGGACAAGCTCGACGCCAGCCGGAACGGTGACATCTTGGCCGCGTGCAGGACCTCATCGGAGTAGGCGTTCCCGATGCCGGCGATCAGTTTCTGGTCCCTCAGCACGCCCTTGATCTGAGTGCGGCGTCCCGCGAGGATGTCGCCGAGCGCCTGCGCGGTAAAGCCGGGATCGAGCGGCTCCGGCCCGAGCGAGGCAACGTTCGGGATCTCCGCGATGTCCCTGACCAGGTAGACCGCGAGCCTCTTGTGCGATCCGGCCTCGGTCAGGTCAAAGCCCGTGCCGTCGGTGAACCGCAGCCGGAATGCCAGCGGCCCCTTGCCCGGCCGGGGCGGCTGCTCGGGCAGCGACTCGCGCCAGCGCAGCCAGCCGGCCCTGGCCAGGTGGGCGACTAGATGCAAGACCGGGCCGCCATCGGCGGGTTCGGCGGCCAGGTCGAGAAACTTTCCGCGCCGCGAGGTGCCGGACAGGGTGGCACCACGTAGCGCGCTCAGCGGCGGATCATAGGTCTTCAGCACCGAGAACTCGGCGACGAAGGCCTGATCGATGACCCGGCCGACGGCGCGCTCACGCAGATCGGCGGCAAGCGCCTCCACCTCGGGCAGTTCCGGCACGATATCGATTGTGCCTGCTCCCGCGGCCTAATCCCGCCACTTGGCCATCAGATCCACCACCTCGGGGGAAGGTCTGCGGCCGGAACCTCATCGCTGTGTGCGCGGAACCGCGCGGAGCAGCTCGGTGAGGTTCTCCTTGATGGCTGGCCGGGATCCGAAGACGAGCAGGAACAGGGCCTCCCTGGCCAGCCGCTGAGGGTGCTGGTCGGTCAGGATGGCGGTGCTGCCCGCTGCCGCCACCGCCGCGCCGGCGGCCTGGAAGGCGAACTGGCTGGCGGCTGCCCGGGCGCCCGGCATCGAGGCCGCGTCGGCTTGATCCAGCCGCTCGCGCCGCCTGACCAGCTCGGCGTCGAGCGGACTAGGGCCGATCAGCCGGCAGGACCTGGCGGCAACGCCGAGCGACAGCGACCCGTTGGGCCGCAGCCCCTCGGCGTCCCCGGCCAGGAAATCGGCCTGCGGGAAGACCGAGCAGACCATGGTGTCGGGCACGACGTACCCGGCAAAGCTCAGCTCGACGGTCCAGCTCGCATTCACCGCGACCAGGCTGAGCCGCTGCGCCGCCAGCTGCGGGCCAGTCGTGGCCGGCACCAGCGCCGCTACCAGCCGGTCGTCCGGCAGCCTGGCCAGCGTGTAGATGACGTCCACCCGGTTCCAGCCGGTGACCCACGGTGCCGTTCCGTCCAGGACGTAGCCGCCGTCGACCGGCCGCGCGCGCAGGAGCGGCGGCCCTGGCCGGGCCCCGCCAAGCGCGACGCCCGCCCGGCGCTCTCCGCGGCAGAGCCGCTCCAGCCAGCACGACCGCAGCCCCTCGTTTCCGCTGGCCGCGAGCGCCCGGACCGCGCCGTGGTGCTGCAGCCAGACAAACGCGGTGCTCAGGCAGCC
>JASIBJ010000205.1 GCA_030045215.1 Streptosporangiaceae bacterium
AGCACTGCCTGGGCGCCGGGGAGGTTGAGCCGGCACTTTCGGCTGACTGGCATCAACGGGCTCAGGCGAGCTTCCGCAGTCTAGATAACTCCCAGGGCGTGGCGTGGGCGCGGCACGACCTTGGCCCGCTCGCCCGGCTGACCGGCGCGGCTGCGGCGGTGCGCGCCGGGGTAGCCGCTCGCCCGCCTGACGCCGAGAAGGCGAGGATCTTGGCGGTGGAGCGGGTACTCGTCCGGGCGCTGGGATCCGAGGACGCTGACAGGTTCATCCACGTCGGCCGGACGATGTCTGCCCAGCGGGCCGTGGATCTCGCGATGGCGGTCGCTTCGGGCGCCGCTCCCGGTGACCAGGACCCTCCGCAGGTGATACCGCTCACCCCGCGCGACCGGCAGGTGGCTGCGCTAGTTGCTTCTGGCCGGACCAATCGGCAGACCGGCAGGGTGCTCGGGATCTCAGAAAAGACCGCCGAGGTCCACCTGCATTATGTGATGTCCCTCGACGTCCGCAACCGTGCCGAGGTAGCCGCCTGGGCTGTGACGCAGCACTTGTAGGGCCTGGAACCTAAGGTGTTTCCCCAATAGCGGTGCGCCAGCTGCGTTAGCCACGATGGTGACGGTTCATGTCGCCGGCTGAAGTCCGGGTACCTAGTCCGCCAGCGGCCCGCTGAAGGGAGGCAACAAATGCGCGCACGACTGCCTGACGAGTCGGGCTATGTTGTCAACGCTGGAGCACGGATTTACTACGAGGTCCACGGCAGCGGTAAGCAGACCCTCCTGCTGCTGCCTACCTGGGAGATCCTGGATTCCAGGCACTGGAAGATGCAGGTGCCGTTCCTCGCCAGGCACTACCGGGTGGTCACATTTGACCCGCGCGGCAACGGCCGCTCCGACCGGCCCAGCGACCCGGCCGCCTACGCCGATACTGTCGTCGCGAGCGACATCCGTGCCGTACTTGACGCGACCAGCACCGAGCGCGCGGTGCTCGCCGGGTTCTGCACCGGCTTCATCTGGGCGCTGCTGTTCGCGACAGCCGAGCCAGAACGCGTGACCGGCATCGTGGCGATATCGCCCACGCTGCCGATCCCGCCAGCGGATCCCTGGGAAATGTACACGCAGTCCTTCGACGATGCGCTCGACTGCACCGAGGGATGGGCCAAGGAGAACCGGCACTTCTGGCAACGAAACTGGCAGGGATACGTCGAGTTCTTCATGTCGCAGATCGCCACCGAGCCGCATTCCACCAAGCCCTATGACGATCTTGTCGAGTGGGGCATGCAAACCGACGCTGAGACCATGCTCTGCGACGCTGATGCTCCGCATCAGGTCACTGATGAGCAGCAGGCTGTGCAGTTGTGCCGTGACCTGACCTGCCCGGTTCTCGTGATCGGCGGCGACCAGGACCGGATCGTCCCGCATGAACGCGCCAAGCTCATCGCCGAGCTGACCGCCGCCGAGCTGCTGGTGATCGAGGGCGGTGGGCACGCGCCGCACGTCCGCTACCCAGTGGTGGTGAATCACGCCATCAGGGGCTTCGCCGACCGACTGGTGCCGCGCCCGCCGAAGCCGGCCAGCTGGCGAGCAACGCATGACCGCCGGCGCCGGGCGTTGTGGCTCTCCTCGCCCATCGGCCTAGGCCACGTCCAGCGGGACCTGGCAATAGCCCGCGCGGTGCGGACACGGGTACCAGACCTGGAGATCCACTGGTGGGCGCAGCCGCCGGTGACCGACGTGCTCGCTGAGGCAGGGGAGATCATTCACCCTGCGAGCTCCGAGATGGCGTCCGAGTCGGCACACTGGGAATCCGAAGCCGCAGACCACGACCTGCCCGCCTTCTACGCGTTTCGGCGGATGGACGAGATCTTCTGTGCGAACTACCTGCTGTTCGACGACGTCGTGAGAGACGCCAGCTACGACCTCTGGGTCGGCGACGAGAGCTGGGAGGTCGACTATTTCCTGCATGAGAACCCGGACCGGAAGATCGCGCCCTACGTCTTCATGACCGATGTGATCGGCTTCCTGCCTACCGACCCCGCAGACCCGAGGGAAGCCGAGCTGTGCTCGGACTACAACGCCGACTCCATCGAAAAGCGGGAGCGGTTCCCCCGGCTCCGCGACGCTTCGATGTTCATCGGCTCATTCGACGAGCTGCCCGATTGCCCGTTCGGGGAGGGCCTGCCCGGAATCCGGTCTTGGTCGCGGCGGTGGTTCTCCTCGGTTCCTTACGTCCTCCCGTTCAATCCCGCTGCCTACCGCGACCGCGCGAAGCTGCGGCGCCAGCTCGGGTATTCCGGAGACGAGCCGCTGTTTGTCGCCGCTGTGGGCGGCACCGCGGTCGGCACTAGCTTGCTCGAGCTGACCTGTGACGCGTTCGCCCGGCTGCGCAAGCAGGTGCCGGGCGCGCGGATGCTGCTCGTTAGTGGCCCGCGCATCGACCCGCGACTGTTGCCCGATATCGAAGGCATGGACAAGCGTGGCTATGTTCCTGATCTCTTCGAGCACCTGGCGTGCGCCGACGCGGCGGTCGTGCAAGGCGGGCTGTCCACCACCATGGAGCTGGTCGCCACCGGTCGGCCCTTCATCTACTTCCCGCTGCGCCGTCACTGGGAGCAGCAGCACTTCGTCGCCCACCGGCTCAGCTACTACCGGGCCGGGCTCCAGATGGATTACTTGACAACCTCAGCCGACGACCTGGCAACGGCGATGCGGGCGGCACTCGCGCAAAGTGGCACCGGGCCGGGTTACCGGCAGGTCCCGCGCGGTGGCGCGACCCAGGCCGCCGCGCGCATTGCCGCGCTGCTGGCTGGCCGTTGACTCGATGCTGACGTCGAAGAACAAGAGGAGAGCACGATGGCCGTAGCTGGTAAAAGGGAGGATGCGGTCCGAGCGGTCGTCATGGATTACGTGGAG
>JASIBJ010000206.1 GCA_030045215.1 Streptosporangiaceae bacterium
GCCAAGCGGCGTAATCTCGCCCCATCCGTCGAGGCCCTCGTCAGTTCGAAGTCGGACAAGCGTGCCAGTCTGAGCCCCGGCTGCTCGGCCGCCGGACATGACGTATTCACCGTGTGCATAGCCCAGCTTGTACCCGAAGCCGTCAACTCCGATGATCTTCAAAACCGGTCTCCTTACATTCGGCGCTCGCTGCCAGCTCACGGTCCGCCGGGCAGCGCACCCGGTGCGGGCGGTTAAGCGGGCCGCGAGGCCGGAGACCGTGAAGAACGCCAGGCGGGCGATGCACCCGGTCGATAATGCCGTCTATGGTATCGAGCGGTCCATCGCGACATCGCCGCGCTCGGACGGGAAGCGGAGGCCGCGGCTGGCGGAAAAGAGGCGCGGCCGTGTGTTGGCACGGCAGCTGTCCGGTGGCGCACCACACGGCGTCGGGGTGGGCTGTTCGGAGCTGAAGGCCTCGCCAGCACCTTCCTCTTCAACCCAGCATTGGCGGCTGTGATCCCAGACCAGGTCAGGGAGCTTCACGTCGCAGCGCCGCAAGCTGACCGCTTCCTCTGGTCTGAGACCGCTGTAGTACAGGACTCCGAAAAAAGCCACGAGACGGGGACCGCTCGGGTCTTGGGCGCGAACAGCAGCTAGCAGCGCTCGCGCTTGCGCCGGCCAGCGCACGGACCAGTAACCCGATGATCTACCCTCAGGATCGGCCTGAAGCCCAGCGGGTCCTGCACGCGGTCGAGGAGACGGTCGCCAAGACCATCAGCAAGCTGAGTGACGGCCGGCCCAGCTCGGTGACCGTGCGCGGGTCCATCGGCCAGCCGGCGAATGCACTCATCGAGGCCTCGCACGACGCCGACATGGTCGTCATCCAAGACCGCGGCGGCTTTGCCCGGCCGCTGCCGGGCTCGGTACGCGCTCAGGTCGTGAATCACGCGGCATGCCCGGTGGTCGTCATCGCAGGCCAGCGGTAACCCTCAGCCCGGTGCGCGCCGCCGGGCCACCAACAGAGCAGTGGCGGGCCTGCCGCTTGGCAGGCCCGCCACTACGGCCTGAATCGCACCTCGGCTGACCACGACCTTCTGTTCGCCCGGATTGTGACGCGAGGAGGAGCACATCCCCTCGAGGCCGCCTTGGCCGAACTCGCACACTTCACATGGCACCCACTGCGACAGCACGTGGCCGATCGTGCACCCGCTAATCCCACCAGAAGCCCCAGATTGGCTGGTTGACCAGGCGCTCGGCGATGGCGCCGACCTCGTTGTGGGCAGTCTCGTCAGTGCCGTAAAAGCATTCGTCGGCGAGGGCGACGTGCTCAGCAGCGAGTCGCCTCGCCTGGGCCAGCGTGCGCGGCGGCCGGTCGGCCAGCACCTTGAACTCGGCGAGCCCCAGCTCCAGCAGCCGCGCGCCGAACCGGTCTTCCCACGAGCGCACTACGGCCATCACAGGGAGCTGGCCGTCAACCCAGTTTGCTGGATGCCAGCCGATGGCGCTAAGCACGCCGCTGGGATCGTCGGCCGGGACCAGGCCGATGCGCGCCGACGGCAGGTCGTCAAGCGCACGCCGGCGCTCCGCCGAGCTGAGCGGCTCGCCGCTGGCTGGCGGTGCCAGGCCGGGGAACCGCCAGGAGAAGGGGGCGAGTCGTGCGGTGATCCATTCACGGGTTTCCGGGTCCTCAAGTTCTTCAGGCGCGACGGTCGCGCCTGGCCACCTCTCCCGCAAGACATCCGCCGGGTCGGGCTGGCCGGATTCGGCGGCATTGTTCCAGCGATGAAAGTCCAGGCCCCCATCCCACGGCCGTCCGCTATCGGCGTCCAGACATTTCGCAAGGAACGGGACCTGGCCCGTCCTGTTTGCCAGTTGTGCCAGCTCTCCCCACACCCGGCCGGGGTCTGGAACCGGCGCTGTAGTGACCCAGGCCACCGGGATCCGCGCAGTTGCCGCGGCGCCATCCCGCACGGCAGCAGTCTCCAGCGCATAAGCGCGCCTGCCAGCGGGCAGCATCACGTGGCCCAGGTGCAGGACACCGTCTTCGGCCACAACCCCCTGGGTCATCAACGCTCCCGCCGATAATCCGAGCCCGGCCCACCGATTCTACGAGTACCCGTGCTGAACAGGCACCGTGCCGCTCGGCCGCCGCCTGCCCCCCGACGCGGGAAGCTGCCTGGCAGAATCGCGTGGCGGCGCGGTGACGACGCGCGAATAGGGGGGCCAGCCTGTTCGGCTGCCAGGAAATGCTCGTGCGGCCGGGCGTTGGTTACTGGAAGTATCGGCGTCGTGAGCGAGCGCGAGGAATATGACGTGCGGCTCGGTGCACTAGCCCGCACGTGGCGAATATGGGCCAGTACAGGTACGGCGCTGACCGATGCGCAGTGGAGGCAGCCGACGCGCTGCGGGCGCTGGGATGTTCGGGCCCTGTATGCGCATCACTCGGGTTTCCCGGCTGCTCTAGCCGCGTTGCCGCAGGCTGCCGCGCCGAGCGCCAAGCTGGTCACGGCCAGCGACGTGCTGCGCGCATTCAATGCACCCGACGGCGTAGCTGTCGTGAAGGCTGACGTGATCGCCGGGCACGCACTTTCCCAGGCGGCTGAGAACCCCGCCGAGTTGTTCGTCGATCGCCTCGGCGTGGGCGGTCTGGCAGCGGTGGAGGTGTTGCGCACCGCTGATCCTGCTGCGCCGGTGCCGTGGGCCACGTTCGCAGTGACGCTCAATGAGGTACTCCGGATCGCGGTTATGGAGGCGAGTGTCCACCTGCTAGACCTGCAACGTGCGCTGGGGCAGCCGCCCGAGGTGCCTGAGGACGCACTTGCGGTCACGGTGCGGCTTCTTGCTGATGTAGCACCAGCGGTCGAGTTCATCGAAGCGGCAGCGGGACGCACGGAGACGATGCCGTTGCCGGTAATCCGATGACAGCGCTGACACTGCTGGCTAGGACTACAGCAGTATTGGCGGGCGGGCGACAGTGGAACAGCTGACCGCGCTGTTGTTGTTCACCCGTTGTGATTGAATCTCGTTTCGCCGAACTGTTGCGCGAGCGCAGGGAAGGCATCCTTGTCACCATGCGGCGAAACGGGCGGCCACAGCTGTCCAACGTGAACTACGCCTTCGACGCCAGCGAGCAGCTCATCCGGATCTCAACGACAGACGACCGTGCCAAGGTTCGGAATCTGCGCCGCGATCCGCGAGCGAGTTTCCACGTCTCGAGCCCTGACTTCTGGACCTACGCGGTGGCTGAAGGCATTGCCAAGCTGTCCCCGGTGGCCGACCACGTGGACGACGCAACGGTAGAGGAACTCATCGACCTTTACCGTGCCGTGCAAGGCGAGCACCCTGACTGGGCGGACTATCGGGCCGCTATGGTTCGTGATCATCGCCTGGTTGTCCGCATGCGCGTCGAGCGCGCCTACGGCCTTGCCTAATCCGAGCGATTAGGCATAGCGGACAGTATTGGTCCTTGAGGCATTGTCGGTTCAGGGCTCGTTGGTGAGGAAGTACCTGGCGTAGGGCGTGCCGGCGAGCTTGTCGCCCATCAGCCGAGAGAGCAGGACCACTGAACTGCGCGGCCGGTGGTTCACGACGATGTGCTCGGTCTGCCCGGCGGCGTTTCGGGTCACGACTCCGGCCACGCCGAGCGGCTTGCCCGCGATCTCGGTGGTGTAGACCTCAATAAAGTCGTTGTCGCCATACGGCCCGGCGTAA
>JASIBJ010000207.1 GCA_030045215.1 Streptosporangiaceae bacterium
AGACCACCCGGCAGGCCTTCAACACCTCGCTTTCCCGGCTCGGCCTCGACCACGTCGACCTGTACCTCATCCACCAGCCGTTCGGTGACTACTACGGCGAATGGCGGGTCATGGAAGAACTCCACGCCCAGGGTCTAGCCCGCGCGATCGGCGTAGCCAACTTCTACCCGGACCGGCTCGCCGACCTGATCCTCCACAACGAGATCGTCCCAGCCGTGAACCAGATCGAGACGCACCCGTTCTTCCAGCGCCAGGCCGACCAGGACTTCATGGCCGGGCGCGGCGTGCAGATCGAGTCTTGGGGGCCGTCCGCCGAAGGCCGCAACAACCTGTTCACCGACCCGGTGCTGACTGCTATCGCCTCTGCTCACGGCAAGTCCGTCGCCCAGGTCGTGCTCCGCTGGCTCACCCAGCGGGGTGTCATCGTCATCCCCAAGTCAGTCCGCAAAGACCGGATGGCCCAGAACATGGACATCTTCGGCTTCGACCTCTCTGCAGACGAGATGGCATCAATCGCCGCCCTGGACACCGGCGCGTCATTGTTCTTCGACCACCGCGACCCCGAAGCCGCCATCCGGCTCGGCGCCCGCACGATCGACTAGATACGGAGAGCCCGACCGTGAACAACGCGGAGCTGAATGGGCGCGTACGCGAAGCGCTGGCGACGCGCGGAGCCGTCGCGCTCACCTACGTCGCCCTCCGCGTCAGCGGACCCCCCGCCCTCTGCGACGGGCTCTCCCCATGCCTACGCCGGGAAATGCGTGATGAGATCCTCAATCTTCAAGACGACATCCGTAAGCGCGGCGATCCCCGCCACCCCCGCTGTGGCTCCTCGCAGCAAGCTGCGAACCCGCCGCCACTTCGGTGCCGACGCCTCCGCCTCGGCCCTGGCCTCCTCCGCAGATTCGCGTAGACCGACCGCGTCAGGGACCAAATCTTCATGCGCAGCCAGTAACTCGAGGTACTTGTCAAGAAGCCGGACCAGTTCATCCTGGACTGACGGACCTGCCTGTAGCACGGACGCTGACGAGCCGTGCCCGATGACGATTCCCGTACCCTGAACGTCGCCGACATTGATCGGGCCTGGGGCGTGGCTTTCCTCTCTATCCTTCACTTTCCTCCCTTGGGTGGCGTGTTCACACTCGTGGACGAGTCGTTGCCGACCGTGACGCCAGTGCTGTTTTCGATGCTGCCGATGTTGATGCTGTTATCGAAGATCAGCTTGACCTGGGCCTCGAACTGGCCAAGGTTGACATGGTGATCTTTCAGGAAGGCCGCTATCGCGCGCGTCAGCGTCTGTTCGGCCAGGAGCATGTACATCGTCTCGTCGCGAGCCAGGAAGTAGTGCTGTCGTCCGATGCCGCAGGCTTCCTCCCGGATACTGCGTCGCGCACCGTAATCAAAGACGTATCCTCGCGCGATAGCGCGGGTCTGTCGGGATCGCTTCCGCAGTTCGATCTTCGGCCGACGCCAGATCCTGAGCGCCTCGTGAGGCGATCGGATCAGCGCGGGCATCGTCTCGCGAAGGCCCGCACGTAGCGACAGCCGAACCTGACGGTGCTGCGACATCTCGAAGAAGCGGTCGATGTACAAGAAGTCGTCCCTGAGCGGCGGAAGGATGCGGAACGTCCAGTCGATATACAGCGACTCGCCCGTGTGTACTGCGCGGATGAAAAGCGTGACAACGAGTTGGCCATGCCACCCTGGTATTTCCACGCATACGTAAGCGCGCGCCTCAGGGGTGGGATGCTGCGCCGCGTTCGTCAGTAATTCCGGCGCCACCGAGGTCGGCGGCGGCTTAAACGGGTCGGGTAGTAAGCGGTTGTCATACTGAATATGGAGGCCGTTGACAAAGAGTCGCTCGTAAACCTTGATATGGGGCAGACTTCTCGCCAGGCCGTTCTCAGATCCAAACGCCTGCGCGATCGCGGCGTGCACCTCCTGGCTCGTGAAGGGATCTGGCTCGCCAGGGACACCGTCTTCGCCTTCCACACCGCGGCTGACGTCCAGCAGGATCCGCTGGTACCGCCTGGTCTTACCGCTGCCGATGAAGGCAGAGTGACCGCTGAAAACTACGAGATTGCCCTCTCGCCGCTTCTCAACCTCTTCGAGTCGGCCGCGGACGGCCGCGTCGGTCGGGGACGGGGCGCTTCCCGGGTCGAAGCGGTCACGCAGCATCTTCTGCGTCACAGTGTTGTGAATACGCTCCCAGTACTCCCACGACACGGTTACCCATGCCACTGCGAGCAGTACGGGCAGTGACAGCAGAATCCACGCATCGAAGATCGCCACGGCGAGAAGAAGGAGCATCATGGCGAGGTTCGCGGCCAGAAGGAGGTCTCTCCTGGCCCGCGTCCGCACCGCCTTTAGGGCCCACCGGGCAACCACCGGGATATCGACGCCGAACGTTGGTGCCAGCGCGCGAAATGGCTCGCTTATGACCCTGGTCACGACCTTCCTGGCGTATCCAAGGTCAACCTGGGTTGCGGCGGAAAGATAGCGGGTTGCTTCCCGGTCGTTGCTCTTGATCGTCGGGCGGAATCGCAAATCCCCAGTCAGCAGGGCGCTGCGTACGGTGTGACCGTTGACTGCGCCCATCGGCTGAGCAGACAGATCGTCGGGACCGCCCATTGCATCCGGCTCTCTTGTCACTAACCGCTGGTTGGCTCCCTTCTCGTGTAACACGCAGTTACTACCGTGGCAAGTGCAGAGGGAGACGTCAGGCCGTTGCCCTGAGCGTTGCTCGGCGAAAGCAGCGTCGCGGCTGGCCTGAGCCCCGGGCTTCTTCAGCCCGGCCGGGCGTGAACCGGATGGCGCGTTCCGGGCAGTTCCGCGCCGTCGCGACCGCCAGCAGCGTCACGCAACCGATTGTCGTACGTCGGATCCACTGGTCGACCCGGCCAGTCACGTCGCGCCCCTGAGCGTGAACTCACCATTCAGCGCGCACTGGTTTGTGGGTACGCTCCCCCCAGGCCGCCGGAGCCCCTGCGCGCCGCAGGCGATGCGCCTGCCAGCGTCTGTGCGACGCTGGGCCGGGGCGTGCTGGCCGTCTTCGGTGCGCGACGGCTGGGTCACCTGGTTAAGGGTGGCCACGTCAGGGGCGGGGCGGGCGCTGGCGGCCTCAGCGTCGCACAGACGCTGGCAGGCGGCATCGCCTGCGGCGCGCAG
>JASIBJ010000208.1 GCA_030045215.1 Streptosporangiaceae bacterium
TGCAGCGCGCGTTCCTGGACGGCCGGGAGATCTACACCGCAGTCGATGGTGGCGAGCCGGTGTTTGCCGAGCGGATCTAGGGTGACGCGGAGCCACGCGTGCCGGGCCTCGCGCAGCCGAGCGCCCTTTCTGCGCTGCGGACCGGCGCAGGCCGGCAACTCGCGCAGGCGATCGGCGCAGGCGATCCCCGCTGGTGGTCCGCGTTTGCCGCGTCCTACCACGAGCTGCGAGCCAGTTCCCGTGTACGGACGCGCAAGAAGCAGTAGCGAGCGACTATAAACCGGGCCGTGGGCTCCAGCGGAGCTTGTACTCTTGCTCGGTCTCGCCCACCTGGACGAATCCCAGACGTTCGTACAGCTTGCGGGCGTCTGGGTTGTCTTTCTCGACGCTCAGCTCCAGGGGCACGCCGGTCGCTGCGGCCTCTGTCTTGAGGTCCTCGATGATGGCGGTGCCCAGACCACGTCGCTGAACATCAGGGCGCAACTGAATGCCGCACAGTTCGATGTAGTCGGCCGTGCGAGCGATCCGCAATCTCCCGGCGCGCACCCTCTCGACCTCGATGACGCCGGTCGTGTTATCGGGAATCTCGCCCCGGACCTGCTCCAGCGTCCACTCACCAAAGCGCTTGCGCCACTGCTGTTCGTCAAAGTCCTTCGGCAGGCGGCCCTGGGCCTGGGTAGCCTCGATGACCACATCGGCCAGGAAGCCAATGTCTTCGTCAGTCGCTGGCCTGATGTGGTACCTGAGCACGGGATCATGCTGTCATCGTCGATCGCCGACCGTCGCGCTATTTTCAGGGTGCTGCGGATGCGATTCCGTCAGTGACGGCCGCGGCCAGGCCCGCCAGATCCGTGGCGTACAGGTCGAACTGGTCGTCGGCGGATGGCGTCCCCTCGCCCGGCCGGGAGATGTAGGCCGTGCGCATCCCGTAGCCCGCCGCCGCGCGCAGGTCCCACGGATGGGCCGCGACGAACAGGGTCTGTTCCGGATTGAGCTGGAGCAGGTCCAGGGCCATCTGGTAAACCGCGGGATCGGGCTTGTAAGCGCGGGTGAGGGCGGCCGACAGGACGCAATGCCACGCCAGGCCGTTGGCCGCGGACATGCCGGTCAGTTCGGCGAGCGTGGCATTGGACAGGGCGACCACGGCATACCGGGCGGACAGGCTCCGCAGCGCCTGCGCCGAATCCGGCCAGGATCGCAGCCGTTGGCCGGCCAGGGCCAGGTCATCAAGGACGCTGGCTGGCAGGTCGGCGAGCCCGAGCGCGGCTGCCGCCTCGTGCAACGCCTCCCGCCGCAGCGCGTCGCTGGGCCGCCACGGCGCAGTACCCGCAGTCACCTGCGCGAGGAGGCCGTCCATGTGTTCTTGCCATGCGACGGCAAGCTGCTGGGCCCAGGCGGCCCCGTCCTGTGCCCCGGCGAGCGCGGCGGCGCACTCCCTGGCGATAGATCCGCGCTCGTCCACAACCGTTCCAAGCACGTCGAATACGAGGGTCCGCACGATTCGCGTCCCATCGGCCTGTGTCATCAGCATCCCCCCGGCGAGCCATCCAGCCGCCCTTCACCTTACGGGGGGTGGCCGCCTCTCCTGCTGGCCAGGATCCCTCCCGCCCGATAGCAACCGGTCAGGCCGCCTGCTCCTGCGGGGTCAGCGGGTGCCGGCGCCGGTAGCGGCCGTCGGGGATCGTGGTCACCGCGTCCCGATCGCGGATCTGCGTAGCCGGCACGATACCGATCAGCGCGACCGCGGCCGCGACGAGGAACGCCGCCCGGTAGGCGTTCAGGTCGGGAACGGGTCGGCCAGCGACCACGTGCATTGGCCCGACCGCGACAATCACGGTGGTCAGAACGGCCACGCCGACCGCGCCGGACAACTGCCTGGCCGTGTTGAACAGCGTCGAAGCTGCGCTGGTGAAGAGCGGCTCGATCGTCGCGAAGCCCGCGGCCTGCGTCGGCACGAATACCTGGCCCATCGACACGCCCAAAGCGAACATGATCAGCCTGGCCCACCACAGACTGGTGTGGTCGCCGAGCACCGCAAGCAAGCCCATCGAGACCGAGGCGCCCGCAAGCCCGAGCGAGATGTGCCGCCGCGGACCGAGGGTCGGGTAGAACAGCCGGCTGGCCAGCTGGGCCCCGACCATGACTCCGAACGCCTCGGGGAAAATGCTGAGCCCGGCTACCAGCGCGTCCAGCCCTCGGCCATCCTGCAGGTACAGCGACGTCACGAAGAGCGTCCCGATGAAACCGATGCCCGCGAGGGTGAGCGCCCCCGTGGCCGACCGGAACAGCCGGTCACGCAGCAGACCAAGTGCCACCAGCGGACGCGGCTGCCGCAGCTCGACCGTGACCATCGCGGTCAGCAGCAGGGCACCCGCGATCACCGTGCCGATGACTTCAGGCCGCTCCCAGCCGATGTTAGGTCCTTCCGATACTCCGTACATCAATGAGCCGATGCCGGCTCCGGAGAGCAGGAACCCGGTCAGGTCAAAGCGGCCCGGCCGATCCTGCCGCGGCTGGCGGACGAAGATCAGCCCGAATATGATCGCGGCCGCCCCGATCGGAACGTTCACGTAGAAGACCCAGCGCCAGGACAGCTCGGTGACCAGCAGGCCGCCTAGGACCGGCCCGGCCGCGGGCGCGAGCGTCGTCGGCACGGTGAGGATCGAGGCTGCCCGGATCCGCTCCTCGAGCGGGAATACGCGGAACAGCATCGCCAGGCCGACCGGCGCCAGCATGCCGCCGCCTGCGCCCTGCAGCACCCGGAACGCGACCAGCTCGGGCAGGCTCGTAGCCAGGCCGCAGAGTGCCGACGACACCGTGAAAGCGGCGGTGGCGATGAGCAGAACCCGCTTGCCGCCAAACCGGTCCCCGAGCCAGCCCGAGGCCGGGATGAACGTGCCCAGGCTTACCAGGTACGCGATGGAGATGGTGGCCACGGCCGTGGGCGGTGCGGCGAACGCGCGTCCGATGGCGGGCAGTGCGACATTCACGATCGTGGCGTCCATGATCGACATGAACATGGCGGCGACGTA